>JACPHP010000009.1 GCA_016188605.1 Candidatus Spechtbacteria bacterium
GCCGTTGCCTAGTTGGATATTCTGGTTTAAGGTGATTGCGGCTTGTGTTAGGCCGCTGATTAGAAACACTGCTATGATAATACTGGCTATAGCGCTCCAGGTTTGTCTTTTTTTTAATATGGGTAGCATATTATATATATAGTTTAATGAATAAGAATATAAACTGGCAGACCTATGAATATAGTATATCATATAATCCCCCCCCCCCCCCTGCGATGGGTAGGGTGTGGATAAGTCTATGGTTGAGGATGGCGCGCAGGACGGACCGACCCTCCTGCGAGGAACATGGAAAACCGTCGGCATAAAGTCGACGGTTATAATAAAAATTATCGATGCGGCAGTTCGAGTAATGAAGCGATGTAGTCAGCATCCGCAGGAACAACCACCGACCGATTAGCGACGGAAAGAGCGGTTGTAGGATCTTTCAACCCATCTCCCGTAAGTGTGCATACCACGATATCACCATCAGGCACGCGCCCTTCTCGCCACGCTTTCAAGAATCCCGCAACTGGCGCGGCAGAAGCCGGCTCCACAAAAATTCCTTCTTGTGTAGCAAGCAATTTATAAGCATACAAAATTTCTTCGTCAGTTACTTTGTCAATTAACCCTTTTGATTCCCGCACAACTCTCGTGGCATCTTCCCACCGAGCGGGATTTCCAATACGAATTGCTGTTGCAACCGTTTCGGGGTGTTCAATAATATGCCCTTCAACAATCGGAGCAGCGCCCGCTGCCTGGTAACCCATCATGCGCGGTAAAACACCCATTAAAGAAACCGACGACGCCCCCAAAAATACGCGAAAGCCAGCATGGTGTCCTATGACCAACCAATTTAGATATTCTTTGTATCCACTCCAATACGCAGTAATATTGCCGGCGTTACCAACGGGAATGAAATGAAAATCTGGAAATCGCCTGCCTAATTGCTCCACAACTTCAATTGAAGCGGTTTTTTGCCCTTCCAGACGATAAGAATTTATAGAATTAACGAGTGTCGCCTGATACTGATTCGCAAGCCTGCGTACTACAACAAGAGCATCATCAAAACTTCCCTCAACCTCAACCAGGCTTGCGCCAAACATCAGTGCCTGTGCCAACTTACCAGGCGCAACATTTCCATGCGGCAAAATAACGATTGCTTTAATGCCTGCGCGCGCGGCATATGCCGCTGCCGAAGCAGAGGTGTTGCCAGTTGAAGCGCAAACAATTGCCTGACTCCCAGATTCTAGGGCCTTAGCAACGGCAACAACCATTCCTCTATCCTTGAAAGAACCAGTAGGATTCTTTCCTTCCAGTTTAAAATAGAGCTCCCCATGAAAACCTATTGATGCAGGAATGCGCATTGCGCGAACCAAGGGGGTATTACCCTCATTCAAAGTTATAGCAGGAGTTAGTTTCGTAATTGGCAAAAATGGAGCAAACTCTTTCAAAATTCCGCGCCATTGTTTAATAACCACGAACTCCTCCCTCTTTAAGGAACTTGCTTATGCCCTTTATATCCCGCTAATTGAACAAAATGTCAACGCCCCCCCCCTGCATCCGCGCTTGAGTCAACTGAGCTCATGCGCTAAAGTAAACTCATGGAAGCATACGCCCAAAACAAAAAAGCCTATTTTGAATACGAAATTGAGCGTAAGATGGAAGCCGGCATCAAGCTTTTTGGTTTTGAGGTGAAAGCTGTAAGGGCGGGGTTGGTTCAGCTGTCCGGAGCCTTCGTTACCATCAAGGGAGGCGAGATTTTTTTGACAAACGCTCATATTAGTCCCTATCAGCCGCTTAATACGCCATCCTCATATAACCCAGAACGACCGCGAAAACTCCTGCTGCACAAGAAAGAATTAAGTTCACTTATAGGCATTTTCCAGCAAAAGAACTTGACCATACTGCCAATTAGCATGTATAATAAGGGCGATAAGATAAAGATTGAAATCGCCGTCGCGCGTAAGAAGAAAAAATATGAAAAGCGCGAAACGATTAAACGAAAGACAACTGAACGAGAGATTGAGCGTGAGATGAAAAAGTAGTCTGCCCTCCTTCGCTCTCTAAGAGCTTCGGAGGGACGCACCTTTTTGTCCGCTCTCAAGGTATCCAGCTTCGCTGGATGAATCCTCGTGTTCTAATATTGCCTGCAGGCGTGGGAAATGGAAAATAAGTTATCTTATACGTTCTAATTCAATTCGCCTAAAGGTATCCAGCTACGCTGGATGAATCCTCGTGTTCTAATATTGCCTGCAGGCAATATTAGAACACGAGGATTCAGGGGACGAAAGGCCTCGATAGGAGTTCTTTATATAGTATGCAAGCCGCGTACTCCGGAATCGCGAAAAACCCTCCTTCGCCCCTCGGGGCTTCGTAGGGGTAAACTTCCGGAAAACAAAATACGTGCAAACGCATTTTCACAGCAAGTAGCGAGCCTTTTTAAGGTTCAAACACCTGCTTTAGCTATCGCCTAACTAAAATTAGCGCAGACAGCCATCCCAATAGATTGATGCTCGATAGGTCTTGAGGGGTGTCATATTTTTTCGAGCTCGCGCTTCTCTGCTCCGAGTGAAGCGCAAAACAAAGGAGCTAGACGCATTAATATTTCGATATCTTCTTAATTAATGCGCCGAATACTCTCGGGGTTAAACTTTAGAGCCACAAGATATCTAAGCTTGAAGAAGTGCTATATAATATCTTTCTACACGCGGGTTCAATTCCCGCCGTCTCCACCATTCTTCGTTCGCCAAAGGCGAACTTCGAATGGCACAGCCATGAGAAGTAGAAGAATGCCCTTCGTAGCCTTGGCGCAGAAGGGTATAAATTGTAGATTTGCCTTTGCTGCATTACGGAATAGTGCAGCACTTAAGTAGATGTATTACATTTATATTATCCAAAGCATTAATTCTCCAAAACAGTTTTATACTGGCTTTTCAGAGAATATTAATAACAGATTGGATGATCATAATAGCGGTAAGTCTACTCACACAAATAAGTTTAAACCATGGAGGCTAATTTACTGTTCTATTTTTATTAATAAGAAGAAGGCATATGATTTTGAAAAATATTTAAAGACAGCGTCGGGAATTGCCTTCAGAAATAAGCGATTAATATAAATTATTTTATAAATCCTATTTGTGCCTAACTACAAACGCTACAGACGACCAGTGCGAAAAGCGCCGATAGCGCTGCCTCGCACCAATCAACAAATTACAGCCCTCGAGGTCCGTCTTTTAGGTGAAGAGGGAGAAAATATTGGCGTTGTTTCAACGCAAGAAGCTCTCCGAATGGCTCGCGAGAAAGGATTAGACTTGGTAGAGGTTTCTGCCAAGGCCGTGCCGCCAGTTGCGCGCATCATTGAGCGTGGCAAATTCCTATACGAATTAGAAAAAAAGGAGAAGAAAACAAGCAAACAACAGAAGGTAGATGACCTAAAGAGTATACGCCTTCGACTAAGCACTTCGCCTCACGATCTGGAGCTAAAGGCAGAGCAGGTAGACAAATTTTTGAAAAAAGGATATAAAGTACAAATTGAGCTCCAACTACGTGGACGAGAGAAAGCGCAAGAGGGAATGGCAAGGGATAGGATCAAAGCCTTTCTGTCTAATATCCATGAGCAGTACCACGTTGGACAGGAGCCAAAAAAGAGCATGAGGGGCATACAGGTTCAAATAAATAAATAACACTATGGCTAAAAAAGGAAAAACAAGGAAGGCATTGACCAAACGATTCAAGATTTCCTCAAATGGAAAGGTTAGACGACGCGTCGCGAGCCAGAACCATTTCAGTGCAAAACAGACACCAAAGAAACGCCGCTCAAAACGCAAAATGGTTGGCCTCTCAAAGTCCGCATCAAAAATGATTCGCCGCATGCTTTCACGATAATTTTATATTTATTAGATCAGGACTTTAAAATTTGAGCGCATTTCTAGGCGCGGCTGAGTACCGGAGTAAACCGTATATAGCATACGGTGTCGAGGAACGGAGGCCGCAACAACGAAATGCGCCAAATTCTAAAGTTCTAAATGTAATTATGACACGCGTAAAACGAGGAACAGTACGAGCCAAAAAGCGAAAATCCCTTTTAATCCATGTAAAAGGTTTTAAGTGGCGCCGAAAAAACGTCTACCGCTTGGCGAAGGAAGCGCTTATGCACGCGCGCGCGGCCATGTTCAAAGGACGCAAACAGCGCAAACGAGATGCTCGCCGCCTCTGGAATGTACAGGTTAACGCGGCTTCAAGAATTGAAGGACTCACCTATTCAAAGCTTATTCATGGAATGAAAGAAAAAAATATTGAAGTAGATAGAAAAATTCTCGCGGAGCTTGCCAAAACTAAACCGGAAGTTTTCAAAGCAATCGTAGAAAAGGCCAGATAAAACAAAAACTAATCCCACGCATGCGTGGGATTAGTTTTTGTTTTATCTTAATTTTGAATTTCGCTTAACATACACGGCCGTGTACGATAAGCTAAATTCAAAATCTGTATTCTAAATCCTGTATTCTTATTTATGTCCATCCTTCAGCATCGCGAGCATCTCTTTCATAGGTCGAGTGTTTATAATATCACTCGCCTCCGCCCAACCTCGGCGAGCTTGGGCAATACCGTATTCCACGTACGGCAGGTGCGCCACGTTATGCGCGTCTGAATCAATAGCCATTTTCACATTCTTTTCAACCGCCATACGAATATATTCGTCTTTTAAATCCAACCTCTCTGGATAGCCATTAATCTCCAGCACCGTGCCGGTATTTTTAGCCTCCTCAATGATACGCTCCACGTCCACTTCATATTCCGGCCGCTGGCCGATGATACGACCCGTTGGATGAAATAAAATATCCACATTCGGATTATTCATCGCTCGCAAAATGCGCTCGGTCATTTCTTTTTTGCTCATGTGAAAAAACGAGTGCGCGGAAATACCAACAACATCAAGCTCGGCCAAAACTTCGTCTGCAATATCAAGCGATCCGTCCTTCATTATATTTACTTCAGCGCCGGTTAGAATTGTAATGCCCGATATTTTCTTATTAAGATCTTCTATTGCCTTCATTTGCTCGCGTAATTTCTTCTCGTCCGAGCCGCCGGTCATTGCCAGTGATTTTGTATGATCAGTAATTGCGATATATTCATGGCCAAACTTTTTTGCCGCTTCCGCCATTTCATCAATTGAATTATTGCCATCAGTCCAATTCGTCTGAATCTGCAAATCTCCCTTCAGGTCGTTATATTTGATGAGTTTAGGAAGCCTACCCTTAAGAGCAACTTCTACCTCGCCCGAAGCATTGCGAATCTCTGGCGGTATAAAGTCCATGCCGAGCTTTTTGTAAACATCTTCTTCCGTTTTCGAAGCCAAAAGAACTTTGCCTTTCCACAGCCCATAATCATTCAAAAGCCAGCCCTTTTTCTCAGCCAATGTCCGTATGGAAATATTGTGCTGCTTACTTCCAGTCCATGCTATAAGCGCCGAGCCCAACGATTCAGAAGACATAACGGAAATATCAGCATCAATATCCGAATCTAAACGAACCAAAGCTTTATGCTGGCCCTGTGAATATACGTGCTTGACCACAGGAAATTTTAGAAATTTTTTAATAACTTCTGCTGGCTTGGTTGAAAAAACGATAAAATCAAGGTCGCCAACTGTTTCCTGCCTGCGGCGCAAAGACCCGCATTCAAACGCGGCCTCAACTTCTTTTATCTCTTTAAGATCTTCAACAATTTTGCGCGCCTGCGGCAACGCCTCTCCTAACAATAGTCTGCCCGAGCTCTTTTTCACAAACTCAATTCCCCGCAGGATATTCTCCTCGGTCTTTTTGCCAAGTCCAGTGATACCGTGAATTTTCCCAGCTTTAGCCGCCTTCTCTAAATCCTTTAGAGTTTTAATGCCTAGTTTTTTGTAGAGCAGTTTTATAGTCTTTGGCCCCAGCCCTTCCACAGATCTAAGCTCCTCAAACTTCACCGGCATCTTCTTTTTCAACTGCTCGTAATATTTAAGTTTACCAGTTTTGATAAGCTCCTCAATATGCTCTGCAATAGAAGCCCCAACCCCCGGAATATTCTCTAGGGCCTCCCGGCCGCCCTTTTTATAGACATCGCTAACTTCTTGATCTAACGATTCCAAAACTTGAGCTACTTTTTCGTAGGCGCGCGGCTTAAAAGGCACATCCTGCATTTCAAGGTAGACAGCAATATTTTTGAATATTTGTGCGATTTGAGCGTTGGTCATATACCGTCATTATTGCCCATCACAAACCTATTGACAAGATTTATGATAGGAGTATAATGATTTCTATCGCTGGAATCAATCATGCATGCTTTTATATAGCAGCGCTTGATGACAGCGGGGTACCAAGCACCTATTTTAGATCTGATACAAGAACACTGAAAATTACGACAAGCTCTTGACAGAAATTTGGTACGGGACTGTAATAGTTTTTACAAAAAATCGCCTCACAATCTTTCTTCTCTACACAGCGTAGAGGGCAAGGATGGTGAGAGGATGAATGTCTGGGTGCCGTGAATTGCCTCACGGAATTGCATCCAGAACTACAAAGCCTCTCTACCACCTCTGATAGGCGGTACCCCGCCTATCCCGCTCCCTGCATAAGCAGAGGGGCTGGTCTACCTAGGTTAATGGTAGGCCGCGAGTTCACCGCAAGAAGACTAACAAAATCTTCTTGCGGTGAACGCCTCCTCTTTCTTCTTCACAGTACGTGGAGGGTAAAGAGGAGGAGGCGTTCCTGTTGGTATCCACTCCAACGGGCTTGAATAACGCCTAGCCCCTCCTTAAAAAGGCGCCAGCCCCTTGCTGGCAAAGACCGCCGGATTATATCGCGCACTCTCGAGTGTCGAATGATACCGGCGGCCCCACCTCTTTTTTCTTCAGTAATTTCTGGAGGCAAAAGAGGTGGGGATTGTGCGTTATTAACGCTCTTGCAGAGAGGGAACCTTTCTGTGTACGGGGCGACAGATGACGCCTACCTCAACCGCTTGTTGAAAAATTCCAAGCTCTCGAGCTTGGGGGTTCACGGAGAATCCGGCAGGAGGATTAGCTACCCCCCCCCCCCTGTCTCTCCACGGTTGGCCTCTATTCCCGGTATCTCGGGCGTGAGGCTCGTCTCTCGTTTTGTCTACCCATCCGTGGGAAGCAACGTAAGCGGGAGAGGCACCCCGCGCGAGAGAGACGGCCTGCCAGTACCTCACGAGGTGCCCTTGTGAGAAGCCTGGCTAAACCGTAGAATTTGTTCTTTATTGGGCTGTGCAATTGCGCAGCCCTCTCCCTACCTAACGTTGTTTTCTAAACGACTTTAGATAGGGGGACGTTGCGTAAAAACCGGAAGTACCGGCGCTACAGCGCGCACGTCTCTGGTAGTTGTAATATTTAGAGGAGGGCACCTAGTGAGCGTTGCCCGAAGTCCTCCGCCTTAAATTCGGAGGAAAAACAAAAACACAGCCGTCCCGACGCCGTCGCCTGGAACTATCGGAATTGATTATGCCGACCGGACGACGGCGTAAAAACCAGTTCTTTGAACGACCCCTCGAGAAAGCTCGCGCAGGAAAAAATTGCGGAGCTTAGAGGAATAGTAAGAAAGGAGCGACTATGTCGCCGCCCTCCACCGCGACCCCGACCATGTGTTACTGCAGAGCCTGACCACCGGCGCCCCCGCGACCCTGTAACCCCCACGCCTGGTTCGCCAAGGAAAGGAGAATGACTTTAGTGTCAATCTGACAAAGGCCCCGATGCAATGCGTCGGGGCCTAATTTTTTATAAAATGAATAAGTACACCTAGATTGCTTCGTCGCTGCTGCTCCTCGCAATGACGAAAGACGAAATTGGAGATGATAATCAATCCCTGTATTCCGTATTCTCTATTCTGTATTCTATTTAGTTTTTTGTAACCACAAATAAATATCTTCCAAGGCTTTTACGCCGTCTCCCATGGAGATGTTGTTTTGTTTATAGAGCACATCGCTTACATCTCCCGCCGCCCATATACCCTCTTGTGACGTGCGCTGTGTTTTATGATCAACTACAACCTCACCGTGTTCGCTAATAGCAACCACTTCTTTTACTAATTCGCTGTTTGGAAGCGCGCCAATTTCCACAAACACGCCGCCAACTTTTAGTTCGTGCTCATCTCCCGTCTTCCCGTCCTTGTAAGCGATAGCGGAAACCATGCCGTCGCCCTTCACTTCCGTTGCCTGCGCATCAACTATTGCCTTCATTTTCGGATCCGCCAGCACGCGATTAACTGTTACCGGGTCTGCCTTGAATGAGTCGGAATACTCCAAAAGCGTTACTGATGTCGCGTAAGCCAGTAGTTGTTGCGCCGCTTCAAAGCCGGCATTACCACCACCAACAACCACCACGTCCTGCCCTTTAAAGAGAGGTGCGTCGCATGAAGCGCAATAAGATATACCTTTATTATCAAGTTCTTCGGCGCCCTTAACCGCGAGTTTGCGCCGCCTGCTGCCAGAGCACACCAGCACCGCGCGCGCGCCATACGCCGCGCCATCGTCTACCTCAACGGAAAAAGTTCCGTCTGTTTTTTTTACTTTTGTAGCTGTATAGCCATCTTTAATTTCAAGAACTTCATCGGCATAAGTTTTCACATGCTCCTCCAAACGCTTTGCCATTTCAATACCCGACACTGAGGGAATACCAACAAAATTCTGAATATCCGAAGACACGACGGACTGCCCACCAAATACCTGCGCAATAAGCAAAGTTTTAATTCTTTTGCGAGCCGCGTAAATTGCCGCCGCGCTTCCGGCCGGCCCGCCACCGATAATTATTAGGTCGTATATCATACTGCAATGAATAGTGAATTATGAATTATGAATCATGAATTGTGAATACTAAACCCGAATGCATAATTCGTGATTCATGATTCAGTATTCAAGCTTGGTTTAATGTTTCGGGAACGCCACCGTCTGCCCTTCTTTCGGGGCTATGGATTCACGAATATAAAAATATCCCGCTACACCGACAAAGTTCATAGTGGAAGCTACTATAAACAACGCTTTAAAACCAAATGCTTCCGCCAAAAACCCTCCCGCCATGCCGGCAACTCCAGCGCCCATTCCAAGCGCGGAACTTTCAATCCCCCACACCTCAGCTTCTTTGCCCTTATTCATATGCCTCATAAAAATACCACCCCACGGAGGAGAATACATCGCCATGCCCAAACCATACAATGCTTGCAGTACATAAATATGCCACGCTTCAGCTGCAAGTAGATAACCAAGCGGCACGAAACTCACAATTCCCATTCCAACAACCATAAACCAAAAATCATCCTTTTCTCCATTATTGATATCTAAGAATCTCCCGATAGGCACTTGAGCTGCTGAACGCACGATAAGCCCAATGCCAACTGCAATACCCGCGACGTGTAAATCTCCCGCGCTAATTGACCGCACGATAAACACTGCAAAAATAGGAGCAATAAAACCCCAGCCAGTGAAAATTACCAAATCTGTTAGTATTAATGTTTTGATGACTCTATTAAATGGAAACATGATAAATAATCTCAAAACGCAAATCTCAAATGTCAAAACTACAGTATCGCCTGCGACGATTTATATAAGTAAATTTTCTAAAAGAAAATTTACACCTTAATTTTGAGATTTGAGATTTGCATTTTGAGATTTAATGAATATACACCGCCGTCCCTACTTCCGCGTAATCATATATTTCTTTCGCCGCTCCTACGCCAAGACGAATACAGCCGTGGGATACTGGCCGCCCCAGATGATCTTCGCCTTCGCGATATCCGTTTGGCCAATATGGCAATTCATGAATATAGTACGCGCCGCTAAAGTTTAAGCTATATGGCATCCACAAGCCGTATGTTGCTGACCAATGATTCTTCTGTTTGCTTAAAATCTTAAACTCCCCCTTTGGTGTCGCGTAGCCCTTTTTGCCACTTGAAATTTCAAAAGCCGCGAATACTCTTCCATCTTTATACATTACCATAACCTGCTGCGAAAGATCGACATCAATGTATTTTCCTTGCGTATATTCTGGCGCGCTAAGCGTAGCCCATTTTCCGGCCAACCTACGAAATATTCTGCCTTGCTGAATATCCGGTAAAGCCACGGGTTCCGTATCTATTACAGGAATCGTTGACTGATCTAATTGAGCTTCAATTTTATTATCCTGCGCAGATGTTTGAAGTGCATTCGACTCGCTCAGCACAGGTACATTCAACTTGCTCAGTACAAGCTCTGCTTGCGCGGGATATAACCTCCAAGCCCAGATTATCGCGCCAGCAATCAGCCATAACTGGCACCAAATAACAATAGCTAGAAATTGTTCCTTTTTATTTAGTCGCGACCATCGCATAACCTTTTGTGGAAGCCTGGCTTCTACGAATTTTATTTTTTATCTCTATTTGGAAATAACATTTTCATTATACGAAATGTAACAATATCAGCGCTCCAGCGAATTAAGTAGACGATGCCCACTAGCGCCACGATCACGTCCCCTATGCGCACTATCAAGCTAAATGCCGCGCCGGTTTCAGCGCTAAGACCGAGCAAGCTAAATGCAAACGCGTGCCCCGCCTCTTGCGTACCAAGCGCCGCTGGCACCGGAATGGAATAGCCCAAAAAGAAAAAAGCAAACGCAACAACTCCAGCGCCAACTTGCAAACCCTTGCCGAGCATAAATATAGCAAGTATATTACGCACCAGCTCAACTCCATTCTTAATAAAAGAAAGTGCTAGCGCTTCCCATAGCCCAGGGTTTCTTACGTTATAGAAGCCCACAACATCGTGTTCAACATCTTGTAAAAATTGCCCTCCAGCGGAATTTTCAAGGCCTAACTGGCGAAGTACAGGCCCAACGATTCTAGTACCATGAAATCCTAACAGGAACAAAATACCGATTGCCGCTGCTAAAAAAGCAAATATCAATATTCCAATAGTTAATGATTTATTAAGTTGCGGCAATCCAGCCTGATAAACAAAAACTATAATAGCAGCAAAGATGAATAAAATAGTCATTGTAAGTTCAGCGATTTTATCAATCGCGATTGAACTCACTCCCTTGCGCATAGGTATTGAAAAATGCTCTTTCAACAACATAGCGCGCACGGGTTCACCGCCGCCAAAATATGTCACATGCGTAATATATGTAACGGCTTGACCTGCGTATCCTATCCCGAAAAGATGTTTGAACGGCAGTTTCATTCCCTGTCTATCCAGGATACGCTTCCACCGCCACATGTTTATTGTATAAGCTACGCAAGTAAGGGCTATGATAGGCACGATACTCCACCAAGGGAATACATAGAACGCGGCAATTACATTTTGTATGCCAAGATGGTTAATAACGCCATACATTAGCATGCCGCCCAATATCGCCAAGGCTATAAAAATGATAGAGCTTTTCATTTGTTGTATTATAACATTTTAATCCTACGGACACTCAAAATAGCGCCTTCTGCGGCTTTGGCTCTTCGCCTTCTTTAAAAATATGAATTTTGCCGTACACGCCGTCATAGCCCGGGTCTATCCATACTTTACCTTCGCGCACTCGCGAGATTCCCTCCGCGACTTCCAGCGTAGTTGCTTCCTTTAATTCATTTTCTGGTGTCTGTAAGAGGATTGTCAATTCGCCCCCCAATTCAGTTAGTAGTTTCTCGTATTCCTTTTGCACGCGCTTGCTTTGAGCGCCCACGCTCCACACATCGCCAATTATTTCTTGCAAAGGTATAAGATTCTTAAACGGTATAGAATCTTTTGGAACAAATCCTTCCGGCCTGTCCGCTAACTCCTCTACCCTACTTAGCACACCGACAATAAGTGGCCTGCCGCATACCGGACACGCATTTGTTTTTCGCGCCAAGCGCTCCGATGGATGCATACTTACATTACAATCCCTATGACCGTCGTAATGATATTTTCCTTCCTCGGGGAAAAACTCTATTGTGTATAAAAATCGCGTACGATCTTTTTTGCGAATCGCGTCCATAATGCCGTTGTACGATAGCTCTGTTTCAAATACGTTTGCTTCGCGCGCGATCTTCGGCGAAGAATGACAATCGGAATTAGAAATTAGTGCAATAGAATCTAGCTGCGACAGCCGCCAGTTCATCGCGGGGTCTGAAGAAAGTCCCGTTTCAATCGCGTAAATGTACGGTGTTAATTCTTCAAAACATTCTTCTAAAGTATCAAAGCCGGACTTGGACCCGAACACAGAAAACCATGGCGTCCACGCATGTGCTGGAATAACCATGCAGTCGGGCGAAGCGTCAAACGCAATTTTAGCAAGTTCCTTTACATCAATGCCAAGAATCGGCCGTCCGTCTGAATGAAGGTTGCCGATTTTTCGCAGTTCGCCGTTTATTTTTTTTACTACTTCGAATGAAGGCGCGAATAGAAGTGTGTGCACCTTACGCACCTTCCCGCCTTTGGAATAAATCGCACTGATTTCTGATGTCAAAACAAAACGAGTGCCTAATTTATCCTCCGTAGCTCGTAGCGATAGCGAAGATGCGAAGGAGGATGCGCCCTTCAACTTATACAGCCCTTCCTCCGCCGGTTCCAGATTTTCCTCCAATTCCTCCAGCCATTTGTGATGTGTAAAGTCACCCGTTCCAAGCACAGTCACGCCTTTTTTCCGCGCCCAAAAATCAAGGTCAACAACATTCATATTTTTTGAAGTTGCCCGAGAATAACGAGAATGAATATGGAAGTCGCCGACGATATGCATGGTTGATATTATACATTATTTTATAGTTTACCCGAGCGGGGATTTAACAGCGACGTTTCCCTTGTATACTACTAGGGGCGTCCGACGACCCTAGTAGTTTTATCCACTGCAGGAGCCTTTATAAACATTAAACCCTGCCGCAAGCCCCGCCACAAGCCAAAAGAGCAAGTTTGTTTGTTGAATCGTCCAGAAATAATGGTCATACATTCCCGCAAGGACTACAAACAACAGGGTACAAAAAAGAAAAACTTTTGCAATGATGTCCGAACGAGATTGCCGCCCTTCGACAAGCTCAGGATAAACTCCTTTGCAATGACGAACTGACCACAGCTCGCGCAGCAACCCGCCGATCAACGACCCCAAAAATGATATAAAAATAATTGCTGCCGATATCCCCGACTCTGCAGCTATCAGTAAATAAATGTTGTGTATTGGCTGATAAATAGAATCTTTTAAATATGTAAACGTCTCGCGGAAATATGATGTGAAGTTGCCAAGGCCGACACCCCACAGTGGATGCTGTTTTATCGCTTCAATGCCAACGACATTGAAAAGATAACGCTCTCCCACTGCCGCCTCGCCCCCCGCTTCAATCGCCATGGCGCGCGCGCTTAATTCTGGCCACAGGAGAATTGTTAAAAACAAAATCTGGATGATGAAAATTGCCGCTAGGAATGTGAGGCTTCTTTTATACGAATTATATATCTGAATGTCATCTCGAGGAGTAGTAACTCCGAGAGATCTCTCGCGCCGCGCTCGAGATGACAGACCATGTTGCGCATTACTCAATAAATACGTAAATACTACAAGTGACAGTACTAAAAACGTCAGCAAAACACCGCGTGAAAATGTTACAAATAATCCGCATAAAAGGACAAATTGGCAAACCGCAATCAATGCCTGTATCTTTTTATTGCCCTTGTATTCCAAAAACAAGAAGAAAGAAAAAAATAGCGCTACGCTCAAAAACCCCGCCAGCACGTTCGGGCTTGGCATGGTGCCATACGCGCGAATCATGCGCGCGCCGTTGACCATAATCTGCGCAACTCTATCGTCCCCTATCACAAGCGGACTTTCACGAAAAATTCTTAATCCTAATGACGATTGCATGGCAAATTGGGCAAACCCAATTATGCTTTGAGCGATGCCAGTACTAACCAGAAGCCAGATAATTTTTTTCTGCGGCAAGATTAGCGGCATTCGCACGGCTATGTAATAAAATAATAAAATCCCCTCGGCTATTTTTACAACGTGATACCAACCTGGTAGATGATTATTACCTACGAGGGTAGATATCACTACGGCAATAAAAAAGATAACAGCTAGAATGAATAGTTTTTTTCTGACACTGTTGAGGCCAGGCTTCCACGGCGTCCACCTTTCACGGCTGTCATCTCGAGCAGCAGCGAGAGATCTCTCGCCCCGCTGTTGCAGGGCTCGAGATGACATTTCTTTTGCTTGTGTGTGTGATAAAAACCCAACAGCTAATAAGACAACGAAAAGCACATCGCTTGCGTACAAAAAAACCGACTGCCATTCGTTGAATGGGTCGGTTGCGTGCAGAACAATTCTAGTCTCAAACGGCAAAGAAAAAATGAACAGAGCCGCGAGAAATGCTTCTAATTTTTGCCACGGCATAGCACCGACGTAGAATAAATTAAAATTAAAAGTCAAAAATTAAAAGTTTAGGTATCGCCTACGGTGATAAATATATCCGTCCCGCAACTGCGGGACTCCATAACTTTACCCTTTTGACTTTTAACTTTACATTTATATTCTATGATTCTTTAGAAAACTCAACACGAACACGAGCAGCACTCTCCTCTTTAGACAACTGAATATCCATCTTGGCGTCTTTATGCGCGCTGACAATTTGCTTGCCAATGCTTATTGCAAGCTGATTCTCACTGGTATGAATTTCAAAGCCATCTTCGCCATACGGCTTGAATGATAAAATTCTATCCATCGGGTCGCGCTCATTCGCCCTATCGGCAATGTGATATATAAGCGCCTCCACTTCTTTACGAATAGCGTCCGGAATATGTTCTACGATAACCATTCCCTCAAATGTATTATCGCGCTTCATGGTGCAAGCCGGACATAATACAAAATTCACCTCCTTGTCCTCTGTTAAATGAGCATAGTCGTCTAATTGGTTTTGATGATGCCAATTCTTGTTAAAATATACCGCCGAGCACTCGGAGCAAATAGCAATTTCTTTTTTACCGGGACCATATTCTTGCTCTTCTTTGCGTGAATCTGGAATATGGCTGTTTAATGAATTTTTTGATAGTTTGTTAACTTTCATAATATTATATTTGTCATCTCGAGCGCGGCGCGAGAGATCTCTCGTACCGCCAAGCGGAACTTCGAGATGACAAACTAAGATAGGTACGAAATCAAATCTTGATTATAAAGAAATAACAAAATTATATATCTCATATACCGCCCCCGCGACAAGAAGCATACATATAGTATACACTGCGATCGTGCCAAATTCTATCTTGTACCCCGGCTCCTTGTCGCCGTTTTTCTTTGCTTGCAAATATATAAGCGCGACAACAACACCGTCTAACGCTCCCATCACGGCTCCGGTAAAACCAATAATAGGAATCAGTTCTCGCAATCCAATAAAGAAAAGGATTATCGGAGCAAATATAGTCAAGCCAGTCGCCAAGAACCCGGGTATTCTAATGTCGTATATCTGCACATTTTTAAGCGCGATGCCAAATAGCAGAAAAGAGGTTCCGACTGCCAACAGGCCGAATAGCGCGCCGACGGTTGTAACCACCAGGCCAAGCTCTGGCACTAGTCCTTGTATTGCTTCAGGTGATGTAGCAACGCCCGATACCCCTACTACCGCAAGGTTGAACAACAAGTATAGCAGAACAGGAATAAATGTTCCCAGAATTATTGCATTTCTAAAATTCTTACCATCAATTGTAAATATAGTGCGTATCTCGGGGATTGCCTGTATACCCATTACCGCGAACAACACGACACCATAAGGCAAGAAGATATTGCTTGGATTAAATTCCCGCAAATACTCTAGGTTAATATGCGGCACACTTGTGCCAATTACAAATATGAGTGTCGCGACGAGAACAGCGGTTAGAATAAGCTCTCCCCTAGCTACTGCTTTGATTCCTTTCCAAATAAGTATCGCGCCGAAAAACCAAAAAACAATACTCCACCAGAACGGAGAAAGTACGCCGGGAAAAATTGTATCCAGAAAATATCCAGAAGCTATAATATAAAGCAAAAGTCCCGCGTATCCGCCAAAAAGAATTGAAAAAGCTACAATGCCCTTCGCCTTTGGACTTAAATATCTCTCCGCATAACCCGCAAGACGATGTATGCCGTTAGTGCGCTCCACTACTTCGCCGTACATCAAATGAAGCGTAGCCATAGCCGTGCCCAGAATGACAATATATGCCGCTCCAACCATAAATCCTGCCTTAGCGGAAACATAAGGAATACCAAAAACACCGACACCAATTATAGCGCCGACAAGACTTGCGACGGCAAATATGATTTCCTTCTTCATGGCACTATTGCAGACGTGTCTTATGTGGGGTATCGGATACCCCACATAAGACAGGAGTAGTCCACATCATTCCGCGAGTACCATTAGAGGTAACGCGCCTCTAATGCGACTATTCTTTTCCCATATTATCTATCTTTTTGGTTTTTTCTCCCTCCGCTCGTACGGTCGGAACTTCAACCAGTTTTTCTGTCCTAACTAATTCCAGCACCTGCTCGATGAGGCGCTTGGGGTCAGAGTCGTATACAATTTTTCCCGGACCGCGATGCATTTTAGACACTATATCCTGCAGCATATCTGCCACACCTCCAGTCCCAAGCAAAACGCCTATTGGTTTATTATCTTCAAAAGCAATTGAAAATTCGTTGAATGTGCCCATACGTCCGCATACGAATATTACGGCATCGGCCGCGCGAGTAAGAATTAAGTTTCTACCGGCATAATTAAACCCCGTATACACTATGATATCAAAATTATCTACTGGAAGTTTGTAATATTTTATATGTTCTTTCTCTGATACCGCTGGAGAAAATCCAATAGACATTCCTCCCTCTTCTTTTGCGCCAATTGCCGCCCAGTAGGGCGCGCCGGTTGTAGCGCCAGTAACCAGCACTCCGTTATGGCGAATAATCTCCTTACCTACTTCTTTTGATTTCTCTAAAGCCTCTGGAGCGCAGTGGCCGGTTTCCGCGGCGCCTGAAACACAAATTTTGTATTGCATAAATGAAAATTATATTTATATAACAAATGATTCTCCCGCGGTTGGCGCGACCGCGTCAACGCCTAGATTATCGCGCAATAATTGCGACAAAGCCAAGGCCGCCGCTTCTTCTCCCTGCACCACAAACACTTTGTTCAGGTGACCCATTTTGTTCATTTCATTAATCCAAGAGTAAAGGCCATCCTGATCTGCATGAGCAGAATATCCGCCGATTGCCTTAATACGAGCGCGCACGGTTACGTCTTGACCAAGAATTTTTACTTCATCCGCGCCATCCAGCAGCCTTCTTCCGAGAGAACCGGCAACCTGATATCCAATGATTAGCAACGTACTGTTTGGATCGGAGAGATATCTAATCTCATGATGCAGTATCCTGCCACCAGTCGACATACCGGAACCCGCAATAATAATTTTGGGCGCTAGGACTTCATTTATCTTTTTTGACTCATCGCTAGTATATGTAAATTGAAGACGAGGAAAATCAAAAAGCTTGTCTCCTTTCGCAATAAGATGCATTGCTTCTTGATTGTAGTATTGCGGATATTTTGCGTAAATCTTAAGCGCGTCGATTGCCATTGGACTGTCAATAAATATTGGCACTGAGGGAATACGATGGTTTTCAATAAGCAAATTAAGCTCATAGAGAAGCTCTTGCGTGCGCTCGACCGCAAACGATGGAATCATCAACACCCCTCCTTTAGTGATTGTGTCTTCTATTGTGTCCTCCAGCATATTCTTTCTTTCCCCCGCTTCCTCGTGGCGCCTATTACCATAGGCTGATTCAATAATAGCATAATCAACACCCTCAATGTTTTCCGTTGGCCTAATTAGAACCGCGGAAGGATTTCCCAAATCGCCCGAGAATGCAATTTTCTTCTCCTCCCCTTTTTCATTCTTCACCCATACCTCGATAATCGCAGATCCTAATATATGGCCTGCGTCACGAAATCTAACTCGAATATCATTGTTTATTAAAAACTCCTCGTTATAGTCCACTCCCCTGCAATGCTCCACCACGTCCTGCACGTCTTCTTTGCTATATAACGGAATTGAATTTTCTCGCCTAGCCTCTGCCTCTAATAAATCCTGACTATCCTCCAGCATGATTTTAATTAAATCTTTGGTGGGATTTGTGGAAATCACTTCGCCCCGGAAGCCGTCTTTGAATAGTTTTGGCAAACGACCGGTGTGGTCGATGTGCGCGTGAGTTATTAAAACCACAGTAACTTGCTTCGGGTCATAAGCAAAAGGCAAGGTGTTTTGGTCTTCCGCGTGCTTGCCTCCTTGAATAAGCCCGCAATCAATAACAATCTTTGTCTTTTCTGTTTCTATGAGATAATTTGAACCGGTGACGCTTCGCGCCCCGCCGTAAAAAGTAAGTGTTGTCATATTAAATGTTTTTTAACATTTTTTTGTTAAAAAATATATCTCGTTACTCAACAATGCCAATAAGAGTTATAAAAAGGAGGGGCTGCCCCTCCTTTTGCCCGCCTTGTATTGCGGATCAGTTGTTAGCACGAGCGAGAATGATTTCACGCGTTCCAACTACATCGGATATTTCGTCAACAACAAAAAGTTTTTCAGTTTGCGCGAGTGGACCATCATACTCCTCACCTGCCCATGTTTCACCGGGAATATAGATACCAAAACAATTTGCTTCGAGCGCTGGCACAACATCCCACTTATAGGCATTGCCCACGCTCACAACGATGTGGGTAGAGAATTGAGCCGAAATTTCATTAAACACATCTGGTGTTTTTTTCATCTTAATATAAATGGCATTTCTCCCAAACCACCTATTGAGCTGCAGTGCTAAAATTTTTTCAGCTTGACAGCGCGGATCTCCGCGCGTAAGCAGTGTGAGCGCATCGCCGTATTCTTGCAACGCGTTAAGAGTTGCTTCCGCTCCGGGTGCTAGCCCAAGCCGTCTATAGTATCGTGGCTCAAAAGCACGCATGCCTATATTATAAACACACCTCGCAACCGATTCATCGTATTGCATCCTAAACTGATGGCATAATTGTTCGTAACAACGCGTAAGCGCTGTGGGGAATCGTTCGATCGTAACTCCGTAAATTTCGCCTGTTTGAGGATTAACTTCCTCCAACATTGCTTGAGAAATAGTTTCTACTTGCCGCGCGATTCTTCCCGCGAAGGGAAGCGCTCTATGTCTTATTACTTCGCTTTCAAGATATTTATAAAAAGCAATAAAGGCGCGGCTGAAACATCGTTCATTCCAAAATAGGGTATCATCAAGATCAAAAATCCATAGAATTTTTTGACAATCCAATTCTTTACCTCCATAAATTTTAAAAGTACCTTTTATTATGCCCCCGAGAGGGTTCGGCTGCGAAAAATTTCCGTTAAGAAATTTTTCGCAGCCCGCCCTGTAATATGACAATATTGACACACTACTTAAAAAAGGACAAGCTTAATCTAGGTCTTTTACTTGCGGGGAGGTGTAAGATGGATTTTTCTCATCTTCTTTATGATAGCGATATTAGATTATATGATAAGGATAATTGGTGGCAGAACGTGCGTAACGCCAGGGAAGCGTCTGGGTGCATAGTTAGAGCAGTTAAGCTTCCAAAAGAAACCGTTGATAGGCCCAGGAGCCCTCTTACGGTTGTGTTTGTTATAGACCATGAACTCTCTGTCGTAATAAGGAATACCGTTGCCCGCGTATCTTTGGGTTTCAGAAAAGGTGTGACTAGTTGTTCGCTCGAAGGCCATCATGACATAGAACCCTTCAAGAGACCCGTTATTCGGATCCTGGGCACTATGGAAGGTACCTGTGTCGTTCGACAATACCCCCCCTACACTACTGATCGCAAAAATGTCGCGGGAATTTTTATTACCTTGCCCGAATCTCTGATTGTGGACGAAGCTCGTACAGAAGAATTAATACGCCAATGGCTAAAGCGCTGCGGCTATGTGCTAGGCGATATATTGAGGCTATACGGCCCGCCTCCCGTGGCTTCGGCGTAATTAATTTTTTGCTAAGGGCTCTTTTTACAAGAGCCCTTTTTATTTATTCTACCAAGTATTTACAAGATATATTTTTATGATATAATTTTATAAGGAGGTGACCTTTGAAAAAACGGTTTATTGTCTCTGGTATCGTCCCTAATATTGGCAGTATACGAGAGTTTGTTTCGGCTTATTCCATCAAACAAGCACTGCTTCTTATTGCTAATCGCCTCAAGAAAAAACACGGTCACACCGTCGTATTTCTTGGCGACTGTGTGGTCACGGAACGCTGAAAGCCCTTGGAGAAATTCGAGGGCTTTTATTGTGGCCGCTTGGAAACTCCTTGAGGTTTAGCCTCGAGGAGTTTCCAAATTCTCAATCGCCTCCGCTTCTAACTTTTTAAACTCTTCACCTAGATTAGCTTCCGCGCCTTCTACATCACCGATACGCGCTTTAGTTTCCGGATGCAGGGGCACAAAAAGTGAGCAGCAGTCCTCGTATGGCTGGGTGGAAATATCATAAGTTTTAATACGCCTTGCCCACGCGATTGTTTCCTGTTTATCTTCTCCGATGTTCGGACGAAGTATTGGAACGTCTGACGCCTTGTCTATTACCGCGATATTTTCCAGCGTCTGTGACGCCACCTGACCAACGCTCTCCCCTGTTACAAGCGCGTGCGCTTGCAAGTCTCTTGCAATGTGGCTTGCAATGCGAATCATAGAACGACGATATAAAATCACGCGCAATTTATCCGGAGCATGCGCGCTAATTAATTTTTGAATATCAAGAAACGCTACCGCATATAGGCGAAGCGGCTCTGGCGACCAATCCTCCAAAACGCGCATGAGATTCTGTACGTTCTCAAGTGATGCGCGAGAGGTTTGAGGATAACTATGAAAATGAACAAACGCTGGAGTACATCCCCGCTTCATCATCTTCCATGAGGCAACGGGCGAATCAATGCCGGAAGAAATTAAAGAAACGACCCTCCCCGCCGACCCCACCGGCAACCCGCCGGGGCCGGCGTATTTTTTGGTGTAAACATACGCTCGGTTTTGCACAACTTCTATATATATCGTCAGGTCGGGATTCTGCATCTGCACTTTTGCTTGCGATTTTTCCTGAACATACGCGCCGACTTCGCGGTCTATATCCATGGAGGTCATGTGAAAATTTTTCTGCGCCCGGCGTGTTTGTATTTTGAATGTCATGAATGATTCTTTCTGCGCAAGACTCCATACTAATTCTTTAAGTTCCAATAAATCTGGCTTGCATTCTTGAACGAATGAAAAATTGGCAATGCCAAAAACCTTTGACAATTTTTCTTTAGCCAAATCTTCATTCTCCCCCTCTACGACTATTCGTCCTTGCAAGACGTTAATGCGCTTAAGCCCTTCGACTCCGCTCAGGGCTTTTTTAATGTTGAACGCCAGAAGATTTTCAAATGTTTTACGATTGCCTCCCTTCAGCCCAATCTCATTATAATGAATAATTATCATACTATTTATCCTGAAATACTGCTTGCATTTCGTTCCAAACTTTATCATCTCCTCCCTTAACCTTCGTCCAATACCACCACTCTGCACCCCACAAGTACGCCGTGTCAAAACCAGTTTGACGCACATAGGCAATATTATCCGCCAGCATATCCGGGCTCATGGTCTTGTATTGATCTTGCAAAGAATACCGTGAAATAGGCGGTTGCACAACCCATGGCTCGGCTTGCACCTCGCTGAAAATAACATCGTCCAAAGGAAACAGCCAGCGCGCCCAAAGCATTTTTCTATAATACATCACCGGCGGATAAGGATAATGCACATAGCCAAGAGTCGGATTATGAATTACGCGATAAAGAGTACTGCCTATAATATTTGCCCGCTGGCCCGCCTCAATCCAAAATGAATTTTCTCCGGTGTCAGAAACTATTATCGGCCGCGACGGATCAAGTTCGCGCACCAAGTAAAGTTCATCGTCTAGCAATTCTTTGTCTCGCGACGGACAAACGCCAAACCGCAACAGCGATTCGTTTTCCACCTGCCACGCCCATATCGTGGGGTCGTTTTTGTAATGCATCACGACGACGCGCAGCATCTTAAAAAGGCGCGCGGATTTTTCTTCCTCGCTTAACCCTTGATACCAACTGGGGAACCTACATTCCGGCCAGCGTGGAAGTTTAAATCCAATTACAAGTATTGCTTTGCCATCGCGCTTTTTCAACTCCTGCAGTTGAAAATCCCATGGCGCAAAATCGTATTCATCTTTTTGCGGCTCAAGCTCGTCCCAATATACGGGCAACCGAAAATTTCTCACCCGCATGTCATCGAGTAGCGCCATGTAAGTTTCCTTCCAATCAAGCCCTAAATCTTTTGCTTGAGATTGCCCAAAGGTAACACCCCATGTAATCTTTTCAGCGGGCTTTGCTATGCCCAGAAATAAATATCCGGAAATAAAGATAAACACAGCCAACACGCCGAACAAAACCCAAAAAAGATAACGTATTAATTTCTTTGCCATATCATTGCTTCAATAAAATAAATAGCCCTATTGCCAACAGCGCCACTCCAAGCCCCCTAACTATTAATGATTTTCCGCTTAGCGTTTCATGCAAGATTCTTGGATCGCGTATGCCAAATACTACAACCATCACCACTAGAAATAAGTACTGCACCCCTTGCAACGCGTTGATGATGGCAATTTCGCCGACGTTGGCAATTGCGATAGCATATTGCTGGGCAAGAAAACCCAACGCCCCACCGCCCTTTCCCATTACCATTGGCAATAGAATATTTTTTCTTTTCAACGGGTTATGCGCAAATACAGTAGCTCGTACTCCGGGAATAATAAGGAGCGAGGCCGCAGCCAAGAATCCGCCAAAACGCATCCAGATAAATCCATTAACAAATGGCAAGAATTCAAAAACCATCTTTGCTGATACAAATCCTGCGGCAAAAAGAAAGGCGGTAATTATAGCGTGAATTAAATCCGTGGCAGATGGGACATAATGCCTTTCTTTAGGGTCGGCGGCCAAAAGGAATGTTGCCGGAAGAAGTATAAATAGCGCGACTTGCAGCTGCTTTGACAGAGAAACGCCTTCCAGCCCATCGTGCAAACTAGAAATTAGTATCAGTGTCATTATGGGCAAAAACGCCCCCACCAACGGTACAACTCTAGAGACATTGCCGTGCAATGTAGTGTGATATAAAGCAAACAATGCTAGCACGCTTATTATTCCCGCGGCAAAACTAAGCGCGATAATCCATAATTGTGGAACAAAAAATCCAAAAGGAATAAAAATAACCGCGGCAATGCCGGTTATTCCCGTATAAAACGTGTAGACTAACGGACGCTGTAACGGACCAGCCAAAAGATAGCGGTCAGCAAGAGATGAAACTGCTAAAAGAAAATACGCGAGAATGGCAAGAAAAATCCAGAGCATTTTATAAAAATGAAAAATGAAAAACTTTGGTATCGCCTATGGCGATAAATATATCCATCCCGCAACTGCGGGACTCCTTAACTTTTCACTTTTAGTTTTTAATTTAGGCATAAATTGAAGTTAAACTTCAATTTATGCTTCGCGTCCGGCAGATTTCTCCGTATATCTTTCCGCTTGGCCGCATGCGCCGCTTGAATGTTTCAAAATTTACTTCCACCAAACCAAATCGCTTAGTAAATCCTGTTTCCCATTCAAAATTATCAAGCAGTGACCAATAGAAATATCCACGCACATCAATCCCTTCCTCCATCGCCTTGTGCAACCACATTAGATGGTCATGAATATACGCAGAACGCTGATCATCATCTTCGTCTGCAATTCCATTTTCTAAAATATAAAGTGGCTTTTTATATCGCGCAGCATTTTTAACCACACGATAAATACCCTCGGGATAAATCTCCCAACCGCGATCGGTTACCTTCTTATTCTCATTCTGATTAAACCACTTCTCGTAATGAGACAGGCGCACGTGAACGCGATTATGATTGTAATAATTGATACCAATGAAATCCTGTTCTCGCCCTATGCGATCCCAAACCCAATTATTGATTATGTATGAAATTATTGGAACAAATAGACGCGAGGCAAGCTCGTTGTGATAGGCATCAAAAAAATTATTCGCCTGCGCCATACCGACTTGCGCTTCATTATTAATTCTGTGCAAAATACGGTACGCGATTTTATGCGCCCTCACCATATTACTAACGGCAATTCCATACCCCCAAAAACTATTTTTCTGAAAGGGAGGCCAGTCGCCAATACGATAGCCGTGAGACCCAAAAATCATCGGCTCGTTTATTGTGACCCAATACTTAACTCCTTTAATATGGCTAGCTACAAATTCAACATACCTACTAAAATACTCTGGCATCTTAGAATTATTCCACCCTCCTTTTTCAGCAAGCCAAATTGGATTAGTAAAATGATGAAGTGTCACGAACGGCTCTATCCCTCTCGCGCGCAAAGCATCAATAACTTTTTGATAATGCTCAATCTCTTTTTCATCAAACCTTCCCTCCTCCGGCTCTATACGCGACCATTCAATTGAAAAACGATGGGCGTTCGTGTTTATTGATTTTGCCAAATCAAAATCCTCCTCGTAGCGATTGTATGAGTCGCATGCTCTGCCGGATCTGTACTTTACGCGCCCGTCCTGCTCTCCCTGCCACCAATCGTTATTGGTATTATCGCCTTCCACTTGGTGCGCGGAAGTTCCGGTGCCAAAATAAAAATCTTTAGGAAATACTATTCCCATCTGTTGCTAACGTCATTGCTTCGCCCCGCCATAGCAGGGCGAAGCAATGACGCACTGAAGCTAATTTCTTGAGTTGCGGATGAGTCCGCCGCAAGGTTCAATGGCGACTCCTTTTTCCTCTAATGTGTCTAAAAATAAATTCATACCAATTGAGTCGGAGCTCATATGTCCAGCTACTATCACGTTGATATGCGCTTGATCGGCGAACTCACGATGCTTTTCTGATTGATGCATCGCGATCACCGTACCCACGCCCGCCTGCGCCATTTTTTCGTAAATATCAGGCGCGCCCTCGGTGCCTCCAGTTATTTCCGTAACCGCGATAATGCCAGCGCGATTTTCTCTATTGCCCGCAAAAAGTTGCGGACCAAAACCCATACGCGTTGCCTGCTTGTATTCGGGAACTTCCATCAGCATATCAAAAACCTCACCAACACGATAAGGCTTTTTTGTTTCAACAAGATTTTTCAAGAATTGAAACGCCATGTTGTCGGTCACGGTGTGCGTGCACATAAATGGCATGTCTGCCAAGCGCGCAATTTCCACCACGCGGTAATGATTGCCGGGAGAAAGATTGCGTGTAACTTCTAAAATACGCTTGTTGAGCATCGCCTCGGCAACATTGATTGGCACGCCATAATCGTTCAGCACGTCTGCCTGCATGTGCATCACGTCGTCAAGCCCGGCAAGCGCGATGCCCTCTGGGTGATGGGCAATACACGCCTCTACGTTTCCTAGCTGCTTTGCAATAATAAGCTCGCCGTCATCAATATCAATGCCGACCATCACTTTTTTTATTTCGCGATCACTCCCGCCGTACAATATGCGCGTATCAGAATAAGGGTTTTCCAAGCGCTCCATGTCGTAATACGCTTTATCTTTTTCTTTCATCGCCTCATATGCCTTGCGATTTTCTTCCAAAACACGACGAGCTCCCTGCTCTCCTCGCGGGTCAGCTTTCATTCCTAGATCCACTGCTTGCTTGTATATATCTTGTAGTTTCATAAGTGAAGATTGGTTTTATTGAATAATTAGTATTTGTCATCTCGAATCCCGCCGTAGCGGGTGAGAGATCTCTCGTCGTTGCGACGACTTCGAGATGACAACACAAATAAAGTATTAAATTACTCAACAATAACCATTGCTAATTATAATTGCACCACTAATTCCGCTCGTATCGGAAAATCGTGTTTAACATGACCGCTCTTGAACGGCGCCGAAAAACGATCGGCCACATTAGATGCCGCGGCAGATTCTGGCTTGATAAACACATCAAACCCAAGTCCGCGCGCCATGCCCACCACTTCTTTAATCATACTTTTAGTTGGCCCGCCCTCGCCAACGTCAATATGAATTTCAATGTTGTGGCGTAAAATCGCATCACCGCACTCAAGCTCCGCCGCGCGCTTCTTTAATAGCATACCCATCTCACAAGCGAGCCACGCTTCGGTGTGAATTTTCTGCTGCATAGTATTAATATTTTCTCTGCGCACGCGGGTAATAAAAAAACGCCCGCCTTGACCCACGCGATGAATGGTTATTGCGACTGGAAAATCTATCACGTTATAACCTTCTCCATCAGATCCAACCGCAATCCGATATTGGCGCTCCGGCGCGTCATTGATGTATGAGCTTAACTCAAAAATTACTTCATCAATACTGGTTAAAACGCCTTTTGTTTGATTAAAAAACCGCATAATGAATACTTCCACCCTACCACGAGATGCTGTCTTTTTCCAGCCCGCCGCCAAAGCAAAACAAAATCCCGACACGATACCGTATCGGGATTATATATTTCTTCTCCATAAAAGAACAAAAAACGAAATGCCTAGGGGAATGAAGAATATCCATCCCAAGTCTTGTTTTTGAGGTGCGGTAACGAACGCCTGGCCTGTATCTTTCAGCTCGCTGCGCAAAATATTGACTAGCTCGTCGTCCTGATACTGTTCAAGGTAAATTCCGTTTGTCTGCGCGGCAAGGTTGCGAAGCCACTCGCTCTGTAAAAAAGAAAAATATTCCTTACCGTTTGATGTGGCATAAGAACCAGTAAAGATACCATCCTCGTCAACCAAGGGAATTGGCGCGCCGTTTTTAGAACCAACACCCATAACAACAAGTTTTAAATGTTGAGCTTGAAATTCGTCTATCATTTGATCTATTGCGCCAGATGAATATCCAGAACCTCCGTCTGTCAGAAGAATTATATGGGACACGTCCTTGTACATCTCTGATGAGAAAATTCTTTTGGCTGCAACCCTGAGAGCATTTATAATATCAGATCCGCGTTCCGGAATCCTGTCTACCACCATTTCATGGGTTATAACTTCCCACAGTATATCCCTATCACACGTAACAGAACTAACAGGAAAAGTTAATTTGGAAAAAAGAAACACTCCGAAGCATGCCTCTGGAACACCATCAATTATTTTTTGCATGACACTTTTTGCTCTATCAAGCTGCGAGGGAGAACTTGGCCCTTCTCGAGCAGCCATACTCGTGGAAGTATCTACGACAAACACATATTGTCCGCTAATCCCTTTTTGCGCCGCGACACCGATAAAGTATGGCTGTGCCATAATTATTATCAGCGAAACCAGGGCAACACAACTCAAAATAAACTTTAATAAAGCGTCTCTCTCCACCCTTTCGTGGTCTTCGTGCAAAGCCTTGCGCACATCTCGTTGTTTTCGCGCCTCTCGCGCGATAAATACAGCAATAAGCGGCAATACCATCAAACCGATAACTGCATAGGGAAACTCTACTTCCATTTAATAATCCTTGGGAGATTCGCCGCGTCCATAACCATCTCCTTTATCATTTCCTTGGCTCGACTGATCCGATTGTTGTTGAGCGGGCGACGACAAGTCCTTCTTATCGGTTTCGTTCTGATGCCTTAGAGAAAGTAAAATTTCTAGATTCAGTTTGGCGTCTTCGTCCCGCGAATCCAGACGCACTGCTTGCTTCAAGGCTTCTTCTGCCGCCCGCGACGGGCCATAGTCTTTGTTTTGAGCGAGTCCCGTGCCAAAATTATACGCGCTTGCCTCGCGTACCTTTTTATCTTTCGCGTCTGACGCGAGTCTAGAAAAAATCTTCAACCCGTCTACTTGTTCTTGTTCGTTTTTCATTGCCCTACTCGCATTGTTGTATAATTCCATGTCATAAGAGAATGGATATGGCCAAAACCACACAACGACAGCTAGCGCGCATCCTGCGACAAAAATCTTTTTCCCCAACCCAAGCGGCCATATAAAGCGTCTTAGCTTGCGCAAAATTTTCATTACGCTCTCCTTTCGCTGTTATAACGATTGGCGACCATAAAGAAAATGTTTTCGGAAAGAAAAATCAAAAGCAACAGCGCGAAGAAAAAAGATGCCGCGGCATAGAATCTTAGGCTTGTATCATATGCGCGATTCGGTGTGTTGAGATCGCGTTGGTATTCCGTATTCTCAATAAGAGAAAAAGCTTCTTTAGTGTCTGCTGGTGATGTTGCGGAGAAAACGCGCACATCATCATCTTCAACGAATACTCGCTGAATATCTTTGGCAACCTCCTGATTTGTGGCAATGCCTAACACATAAATACGAACTCCTTTGGCGCGCAATCGCTTTATTGAATTAATTAACTCTTTGGGATTATCAAAAAGGTCTGTGATTAACAAAAATACTTTGTCGTTCGCGTATTCCGCTTCTTGAAGTATTTTTTCTCCTGCCAAAAATGCTTTTGGCGTATTTGTGCCGCCGGAGAACGAATATAGCTGCGATAGATCATTCTTTGCGGAGATATCATCTTGGAAAAGCACATTTTCCAAAAACACCATATCGCGTGAAGGATATGTGACTATAAAGGAATCATTGCTAAAAAGAATCAGGCTAATGCGTTCGTTCTTTTGACTCCTTACGATTTCTCTAAATGATTCGCGCGCTAATTGATAAGGTGTTAATCCTTCCTCTTTGTCATAACCCACTGATACGCTCATGCTGTATGAAACATCCAACAGCACGATAAAATGCTTGAATAATTCCTTGCGATTTGTTTGGGTAATGTCCTGGGTCGTAATAATCCTAGGATCGGCCAATGCAACAGTAAAAACAAATATACCAAAAACAAGGAGTATCGTTCGAAGGTTTTTCATAAAACCAGCTCTACTGCCGCGCGGCAACAAATCAATATCGCTTACGCTAAATGCATATTGTTTTTTTCGTCCCAGTGATTGATATACCAGCGCCGCAAGATACGGCACGGCTATCAAAAGCAACCAGGGGGAGGAAAAATAAAAAGTTCGCAAAATATCAAACAATGCGCTCATTGTTTTTCCCCCCTTCTTTCAAAGTATCGCCGCAAAATTATCCCTAGTAGTTGATAAGCAAGCACCGCATCGCTCTCTTTGGGATCGTATCTGGCGTACGCTATCTCGATCAACGCCCACAAATTCCCCCATACCGCGCGTTGTTCTTTAGGGAAATACTTCCCCCAAATCTGGATCGATGTAAAGCCCTCGTCTTTTGCAAGACCGTGCGCAAATAACTCAATCTCAAACAGCGCTCTTCGCGAATCATGTAATGTTTTTCCAATTTCTTGATATCGCAGCCGCAAAAGATCATTTTGTGACATAGACGATATTATGCGATTCCGATGCCTCAATTTTCTTTCTATGAAAACAATAATTGGCGCACTAACTAGTGAGATGGCAATAACTGCCGCGTAAATTCTTGTGAGCCATCGCCAATTAAAAATTTCTTTCTTGAGCGGGGCGAAATCAGCTTCTTCGGCGTTCACGCGACGTTCAATTTTTATAATAGTCCGCGGCACACCAATTGTATTCCTTTGAGAAGTTGCTGGGTCTAGAAAGCTAATTTTCGACGGGCCAATCGCATAACTCTCTCCTGGAATTATTTCTACCGCCTGCAAAAGATATTTTCGCGAATAACTTACAATATCGCCCTTCATGCTTTTCTCTTGCGCGTAAGCAATAATATTATCAAACGGTTTAAGAGAAATAGAATTATTTAACTCCTGCTTATCTAGTTCTACAAGCGAAGGCCGGTATGTCACTGTCGCCACAAACCAAAATTCATTACCTGCGTATATGGTTGTCGGATTAGTATCCGCGGTAAAAGAAAATTTTTCTCCGGCGTTTAGATTGCCTACACTAATATTGGCACTATCATATGGCACAAGTACACACGCCGCCAAAGCAATTAGGAGGGCCGCAAGAATGCGCGCGCTCCTACCTTTTACTGTGATTAGTCTGACAAATATTTCCATCTTGCGCCCTCCTTTCTTTAACCAGAGTGAAGTCTTTGCCTAGTTTTGCGACTAAGAAAAAAGTTAGAAAAAACCCCGAATAACCCCCCAAGACTATAGTCGTCAATGTGTATCGACTCAATGCCCGCATTGCGAAAAGCGGCTTGCAGCTCTGTAAATCTTTTTTCATTAGCCGTTTTGATTTCACGCTGATCTTCCGGGGTTAACCACAATTCCCGCTGACGTTCTGCTTCTTCGTCGTATAAGACAAAACTAATGGGAAAGTCAAAGACGGGAAAAGTGTATTCCAGATCGTCTTGCACGATGACTGGAATAATATCGTAGCGATGAGCCAGTTGCTTAAGAACCTTTTCTCTTTCGTCACCCGAAACATACAAACCGAGAAAATCAGAAATAACAAACACGATACTGTGTGGCTCAATTGTTCTGTGCAGATGTTGATATAGCGCTAGAAGAAAATCTTGTTTGCTCGATTTCTTATCTTGCCCGCTCCCCAGCCTCCGATAAAGAGAAAGGAATTGTTGTTCTCCGCGTCGAGGATTAAGATGATTTTTCCAATCGCCTAGAAAGGCAAGCTCAAACGAGCTTTCGTGTTTATAAGCAGAAAAAAGCAACGTGGCAGCAGCGTTAATCTGAATAACTTTTTTACTTCTTAATCTCATAGACGCCGTTGCATCGCCATAGATTACAACAGTCAAATCGCGCAGCGTTACGCGATCAACGATCGTCTGAACGCCGCGTTTTGCGCTAATGCGCGGGTTTACGCGCCTGATATTATCCCCGATACGATAATCGCGAAGAGAATCGATATCAAACCCCTCGCCGTGATACACGCTATCCCACTCGCCGGGCAAAATGCTTACCACTGGATGCAACGGGACCAGTGGAACGCGATATCTTTCCAAGGCTACTAAGAATTTATCCATCTATTTTTCCCCTCTAATCACTTCATCGCAAACCTTTTGCACAAAATTTTGGATTGCTTTTTCGTCCTCCTCCACGCCTAGTTCAAATACTAAACGGTGACGAAGAATACGCAGAGCAACACCTTGAAGATCTGCTGGCGATACATAATTACGTGAATTAAGCGCGGCATGAACCCGCGCCGCCTCAACTAGCGCAATCGGTACACGAGGAGAAGCGCCACCAAAATGGGCAATAATACCCTCTCCGCATTGATCTTGCTCCGGACGCGTTGCCTGTGCAATTCGCGCGGCAAGTTCATAGATACGCCGTTCAGCATGAAGGGAACGAATAGTATCGCAAATTTCCAATACGGTTTGCGCGTCCATTACTTGGGAAATAGCGATGTCTTCTTGTTTTTGCGTAGAATAGCGCCTAGCAATTTCTATCTCATCCTCAAGTGAAGGATATTGCACAAGAACTTTCATTAAAAATCTATCAAGCTCCGCTCTGCCCAGAGGATATGTGCCTTCTGCTTCAAGAGGATTTTGTGTAGCCATAACCATAAATGGTTGCGGCAATGCGAGTGTTTCTCCTCCCACCGTAACTTGCTGCTCCTGCATCGGCTCCAAAATCCTGCTCTTTGATTTTGTACTAGCGCGGTTAAGTTCATCACACAGAAAAAGATTGGTGAATACGGGCCCTCTTTCTACAAGTTTGGTACGTTGATTTTCACTATCAAATACCTCCACGCCCACAATATCCCCGGGCAAAATGTCAGATGCAAACGAAACACGCCTGCAATCCAAAGACATTGCCCTTCCCAAGGTTTTTAGCAAAAGAGTCTTCCCAAGCCCCGGTGCGCCTTCAAGCAACACATGCCCGTTGCAAAACAAACATATAAGCACTGATTCTACCACATCATCCATGCCAACAATAACCTTGCGAATCTCTTTCTGAAGCATGGATATTTCCCGCACCGCCTCACTAATTGTCATGACGCTCATTTTGTTCCTCGCTTTCTTTATATATTGTCAAAGTACGCTCGCCCCTCTCTTTTTACAGAAAAAGGACAATTCCTCTGCACGAATTAATATCGCATGCAGAAAAATTGTCCTTTTAGGGATAGAGTCGGCGTTGCCTGCCATAATGGAAGCAGCTTGCCCTTTCCTTTCCGAAGGAATCGCGCATCATATTGTTACTTGAATGGTTTATCGTTTTTCGTACCACAAAACCTAGCTGGGGTCAACTGTTTTCAGCTTTCTGTATTCTTCTCTGACAACCGTGCGATCGTCCCAAGGAATCCTTCCATCTTTCACCATCATCCACGGCTCGCATCCCTTGCCGGTGACAATGACCACATCGTCTTGCTTGGCTATGTTTAGGGCATGTCTTATTGCTTCCCGACGGTCTAAAATTTCATTCGGTTTCGAAATTCGAAATGCAAAATTCGAAATTCCAAATTTTATTTCCGATAAAATCTGGCTGGGGTTTTCGTTGTAGGGATCCTCATCTGTCAAAATAATTTCGTCGCAATGTTGCGCCGCAATTTTGCCCATCTCCGGCCGCTTCCATTTATCTCGCCCTCCGCCGGCGGAACCTAGCACGCAAATTAATCTGCTGCTAACTGCTGACAGTCGACCGTCTACCGCTGACCGCTGACCGCCCTCGTAAGCAGTTGTCTGTTGTCTGTTGTCGATTGTCTGTTGTCGGTAGACTTCGAGCGTTTTATAAACATTTTCCAACGCGTCTGGCGTATGCGCGTAATCTACAAATACTGTAAACGGATCCTTAATTACTATTTCCATACGTCCTGGCTCGCCTTGCACTTCCGCAAGCGCCTCTTTTATTGTTTCTAATTTCACGCCCTGTGCTTTTGCCGCGCATATTGCCGCCATCGCGTTTTGTACATTAAACTCGCCGAAAAGATTAAGACCAATTCTAGTACCCAGTACATCGAATGAAGTTCCGTTTTTTCCAAGTATTGTATTTTCAGCTTCTATAGTTTTGAATTGCGAATCATGAATTGTGAGTTGTGAATCTTTATGACTTAATTTATAAACCAACTTTCTCTCCGCGTTAAACTTCAAAAAGTAATCCGCGCTGGGATCATCGCCGTTCACCACCATTGTTTTTACGCTCTTGAATAGTTCGCTTTTTGCCTTGCGATAGTTTTCAAATCCGCCGTGACTCTCAATGTGCTCGGGCGTAACATTGGTAAGCACCGCTGTATCAAAATTAATAAACTTATGACGATGCTGCGCGATCCCCTCTGACGTCACTTCCACCACAGCGTACTTGCAGCCGGCATCCACTGCCTCGCGCAAAAACCTCTGCGTCATCATTCGCCCGGGCATAGTCATTTTTAAAGTATTCAAAGATTCTTTTCCCGCGACGCGAAATCTAATAGAAGAAGCGGATGCCACAAGTTGATTGTCTTTTTCCAAAATACGCGCGATTAAATCAACGGTTGTTGACTTGCCATTAGTGCCAGTAACCCCAATTAGCACCATCTTTCGCCCAGGAAAACCGTAATAAGCCGCGGCAAAAAAAGCCGTAGCCCAGTAATACCAGTCCAGCAAAAACCGCGGGATGAGTTTTTTTAGTATACTTTTCATTATCTCTACATTCTATATCTTACCTTTCAATGTGTAAAAAAAGTAAGATATTTTGTTTAAAACAAAGTCGTATGAACCAATATAGTTCACTTCCCGCCCGCCGAACCCTCGCTTGAATCTTGTCACGCCTGGCCATTTTTTCTCATCAATACCCCAAAAATCATAGGTCTCATAATTTTGCTTTTTTGCCTCTTTTATGATTTCCCAGTGCAATTGATATGGCGCCATTAAGTTTCTATGTCCGTAATCGGACGCGCCGTGAAGATAGTAGGCTTGATTTTCAAAAAATAATACTATTGCTCCAGCTAATATCTTGCCATTCTGTTCCGCTAAAAATATTTTGCACGCCGCTCTGCTTTCTACCCCATCCCCCATACCAAAAAATGAAAGTAAAACACGGTAGTATTCTTTTTCATGTGTAAAAAATTTATCTCGCTCCGCGGTTTTTTGAAGAAGATTCCAAAAAATTTCGTAGTCCTCTTCTATATTTTCCAACTGCCTTATTTGCACGCCATTTTTTTGCGCTACACGGATGTTGTAGCGAGTTTTAGGATGCATGCCGACCAGCAATTCTTCTTCGGTCTTTTTTAGATCCATTACAATCGTTGACTGTGGTTGAATAAACTTGGCTGATTTCTTAAATCCAACTTTCTCCAGTACATCAACTTGCCTGGCATCTTCCATCATCGGCTCAAATTTAAAAAACATCGCCTTTATTTCTTGGGCGATTTCTTTTACTTCACTTAGTATCTGTGGGTTGTAGCTTGCGCCAGCCGCGTACAACGACTTTTGCCCAAACGGCATTACTCTTTCCAATACCAGCATGCCATCACTTGTCCGCCAAGTTTTTCGTTGAAGCGCCTTTTGAAATTGCTCCCACTCTTTTGATTGTAAGAAGTGCATAGTGTGTGTAAAAAATTTTCAATTTTCAATGATCAATTTTCAATCAATGACCTAATGTCCTAATTTTCTCCGCCTGAGGCGGATCAGCCTATGGCTGAAAACACACGATTAGAAATTGAAACATTGAAAATTTATTGCGTAGAGCAACGTGGTTGCCACGCAACTCTACGTTGTAAATTGAAAATTGATCATTGAAAATTCAGTTATCGTCCCCCTAAAATCTTCAGCGCCGCTTTAATTTTCTCTTCGGGCGTCACAGGGCCTTCGGGAAGCGCTCGCAAAACTTTTTGCGCATCGCCTCTGGAATAGCCAAGAGTGGCTAGCGCCTCCAGCACATCAGTTTCTTCTTTAATATTTCCTGGTAACGTGCCCCACTCTTCGCCGTACTTATCTTTTAATTCCAACACCACTTTTTGCGCGATTTTATTGCCAATGCCAGACACACGCGTCAGCATCGTAGTATCACCCGAAGCAATGGCGCGTTGAAGCGTATCAACCGGCGCGGCATTCAAAATCCCCATCGCGCCCTTCGGCCCGATACCCGAAACTGTCAGCAAAATTCTAAACATCTGCTCGTCCGCCTTAGTCGGAAAGCCGTAAAGCTCCATCACTGTTTCGCGAATATAGTGAAAGGTATAAAGAGTTTTGTCTTGGCCTATTTCGCGCGCAAATTGCGGAATATCGCGCGGCACGCAAAAAATCCGATAGCCAACACCCTGCACGTCACAAAGCACGGCGTTGTCCTCTACTTCTAGTATTTTACCTCGTAGGAATCCTATCATAAGCCAATTATGGCACTATTTACCCTAACCCTCAAGTTATGCTATAATAGTGTGCTTTGGAAAGTAACAATGAATATGCGTACGTAAGTAAGAGTGTCATCTAGAACGCCCTGCCGTTGCGGGGCGGAGAGATCTCTCGTCGTTGCTACGACTTCGAGATGACAAAATTAGGGAAATAGATAAGCTAGGTAAGTAACTTTATGAAATTCAAACTTGTCTCCCCATTTAGTCCCACCGGCGACCAACCCCAAGCAATCAAACAATTGTCCGAGGGCGTTTTGACTGGAAAGAAACATCAGGTTCTGCTTGGCGTTACAGGATCAGGTAAAACATTTACCGTGGCTTCGGTGATTGAAAAAGTACAAAAACCGACGCTGGTTATGTCACCCAACAAAACTCTCGCGTGGCAGCTGTATCAGGAGTTCAAGGAATTTTTTCCGGACAACGCTGTGGAATATTTTGTCAGCTATTACGACTATTATCAGCCGGAAGCATATATACCCCAGAGCGATACATACATAGAAAAGGACGCGCGTGTTAACGAAAAAATCGACCAGATGCGCCACCAGTCAGTGCAAAGTCTTTTAACTCGCAATGATGTTATAGTCATCGCTTCTGTGTCGTGCATCTATAACCTTGGCTCTCCCAAAGAATATCAAGCTGTTAGCGTGCGCATCGCGCAGGGGCAAAATATATCACGCCAACAATTCTTGCACGAGCTGGTGCGTTTAGGATACACGCGAAATGACATTGCTCCGGGCCCGGGAAATTTCAGCGCTAAAGGCGCGCAAGTAAAAGTGCATCCTTCAACCGGCCTTAATGTAGTACAGATAGAATTTGATAAGAATACTGTAAGTAAAATCGCGATGGTAGATGATACGAAGATGTTGAAGCTTAGCTTCAACGAGCTCGTTGAAGCTAAGCTTCAACATCTTGTGGACACAGTATCAATCTTCCCAGCGCACTTTTGGATAACGCCGGAAGAAAAACTGCGTATTGCAATTGTAAATATAAAACAAGAATTGCAAACAGCTCTGGCGAATTTGCGCGCGCAAGGAAAACTGCTTGAAGCGCAACGCCTGGAAAGCCGCACCAATTACGACATTGAGCTGATTGAGCAAACAGGCTGGTGCCACGGCATTGAAAACTATTCTTCGCACTTGGAGTTCCGCCCGGAAGGTTCTTCGCCCTACACTTTGCTTGATTATCTCGCCGAGTCACAAAAAGATTTTCTCACGATTATAGACGAATCACATCTTGCAGTCCCGCAGGTTGGCGGCATGTATTTTGGTGACAAAGCTAGAAAAACGACATTGGTTGATTATGGCTTTCGATTGCCTTCAGCCAAAGACAATCGACCGCTTAAGTTTAGCGAATTTGAGGATCGTATTGGCCAGAGAGTATATGTAAGCGCCACGCCCGGGCACTACGAATACGACGAAATAAAAATACAGGACGAGGAACAGTCTCTTTTAGGAAGGACCGACCCTCCTAATGCCTCGCTGGTGGAACAGGTCATCCGCCCGACCGGCCTTGTTGACCCATCGATAGAAATTCGCCCCACAGAAAACCAGATGAGAGACGCGATTGCGGAAATTGAAAAGCGTATCGCCAAAGGCCAGCGTTCTCTCGTAGTTACTATTACAAAGCGCCTCGCTGAAGATATTGCGGAATACTTGGCAGAGGAAAATATTACGGCCGCCTATCTGCACTCGGAAATCCACACGCTGGAACGGCCAAAAATTTTGCGCGATTTACGCCTTGGCGTGTATGACGTTTTGGTGGGAATAAATCTTTTGCGCGAGGGATTGGACTTACCAGAAACCTCTCTTGTAGTTATTTTTGACGCGGATAAAGAAGGATTTTTGCGCAACGAAACAACGCTTGTGCAAACTATGGGTCGCGCCGCGCGCCATCTTGAGGGGCACGTAATTATGTACGCCGACCAAGTCACCGGCTCCATGAAACGCGCTATATCCGAAGTTGACCGCAGACGAAAAATCCAGATTGCCTACAACGAAGAACACAACATCACCCCTAGAGGAGTAGAAAAGAAGATATATGATATGCCGGACGGGCTTAATCAAGAGGAAGAAAATGAAGAAGATTACTCCCCTGTCCAGAAACTAGATGCCGGCGCGCAAAAGGAGATTGAAAAGCAAATGAAAATAGCGGCCAAAAATTTGGACTTTGAGAAGGCGGCGAAGTTAAGAGACAAACTCAATAGAACCGCTTTATAAATACTTGCTTAGAATTAAAAACTATGCTAACGTAGCCCATATGCCTATTACTAAATCAGCTAAAAAAGCTTTGCGACAAAGCGCCAAGCGACGCGAGCACAATTCGTCTGCCAAAAAAGCGATGAAAAACGCTATTAAGGACCTAAAGAAGCTCGTCCGCGAAGGCAAAACAGAAGAAGCTAGAAAACAGCTTCCGGCAGTATACAAAGTGCTTGATAAGTCGGCTAAAACCAATCTTATTAAGAAAAATACTGCGGCGCGCTACAAGTCACGCATTGCAAAATCCGTGGCAAAATAGCCACTGCTGTGGCTCGCAGAATAACGCAGACTAAACGCGGAAAAACGCAGACAATTTCTGCGACTGTCCGCGTGTGTCAGCGAGTGCCCCGCTAAAGGCACTGGCGACACGAAGCGCAAGGAGCTCTACACCCAACTGCGGGTCTAGAGCTCCTTGTTTTATTAACACGTCTGTTTCATGCACCGCCTGCATTAAATCTTGAGCAGACTGCCACGAAATGCGCCTTGCCATATGAGATGTTTTGCGAAGAACAAATGGATGAACGCCAGCCAAAAACCCTTTCTTGTTGAAAGGGTTTTTGGCTACCCCCTCACTCTGCGATTTTAGCGCAGTGACAACACGCATCTGCCGCGCGATCATGGCAAGCAGGTAAAGAGGATCATCCCCTGCTTTAATATGGCTTTCAATTTGCGACAAACTATTCTTTACATCACCCGCAAAAAGAGCGTCTATTGTTGAAAAAATTTGTACTTGTTGGGGCGGTGGGGCAAGCATCTCCACGTCAGATTGTTTTATAGTCCCACCCTCAGCATAGGCACGAAGTTTTTGAATGTCGTTAGCCGTCTGCCATGAATCACCTTCACGCCACTGGCTAAATAGCGTTAACGCTTTTGGCTCAAACAAAATACCGTGCGCCTCGGCAAGCTTTAACACCCATGCGCGAAACGCGGGACCGCGTAAAAAAGAAAATTCCTGTTTTTTTTCAGCTATCTTTTCTATCACAGAGGATTCCTTCACCGAGCTTGCCAGCGCTTCATCCCAGAAAACAATAAATGCCTGCGTGTCATCGGCAATGGCGGCGTGGTTTTTATTCGCCCCCAAGTCGCGCAAGAAATCCTTGCTTTCAAGCGCGCGCTCCACAACAATAAGACGCTTTGGCGCAAATAAAGATCTGTCGCCGAAACGCTCCCAAAAAATACCAAAACCGTCTTGCGGCGCATAGATAGTGGACTCTGCGAGACCGCTGCCATATTTACTCCTATATGCCCCAACAAACTCACGCATTTTAGCTCGCGAGCGATATGTGTCTGGTCCGTGCAGAAAGATAATCATCACTGCAATACTAGCACGAAAATCGCTTGAGGATTAGGACTTACGCTTTTGCCTGTCATCTTTAATGTAGAAATACATTCTCTTGTATTTCTTGTTAAACGTAGAAATACATTCTCTTGTATTTCTTGTCGAGGAGTAGAAACTCCGAGAGATCTCTCGTCGTTGTTACGACTTCGAGATGACAAACTATCTATATCCAAATGCATTCAAACGCGCAAATCCTAAGAATAAAAAATTTGCTTGTGTTTTCCTTGTTTATTCTACTGTTGATTATTTTTAGAAACATTGTGTATACACGCCATATCTTATTGTATACAAAAATACACAGTTTGTAATGAAAAATAATCAGACATAGGGCGGGGTGTTGTTTTTGCTTTATTTAAGCCAAAATACAAACTGTGTATAACTTTTGTGAGCAAACATTTTCGTGTATTTTAAGATTGCAGTTGTTTCTTTTTATACACATTGGTATAATAAAAGATGTCCCCATTGTTATACACAGGTCTTTAGAATAAACTTACTGCAGTGGGTTAGACGAATAATTACTATTTCTCTGTGGCCCAGACCCCCGCCCAGCCACCACAAAGAAATAGTAATTATTCGGCTCTTCATTGATGCAATACTATGAAACCTTTTGAAAAACCATCACGAAACATGCAGTTATTGGGCCAGTATCTTAAATCCTTGCGCCTTGATTTTGGGCTAAGCATGCACGAGATAGCACGCCGCACTTCTCTCACTCCAAGCTATATATCTAAAATTGAATCTGGCGCGGTATTTCAATCAATCACAGTGCAAACACTTCAAGAGTTTGCTAAGGCATACAACTTGCCCGTGCAGCTCATTTTGGAGCGCGCTGGTTTTATCGAAGAATCTGCCGATGGCCTGCCAGCCCTCGGCGCATACCTTAAATCCAAACACCGTGCGCCGCACCAGGCGGTGCAGGAAATGGAATTGGCGTGGGAAATAATCAAGAAGAAATATTTATTGGATCGTACTCAATAAGCAATACAAAAGCCTCCACAATTGTGGAGGCTTTTGTATTGCTTATATTATTCTCCTATCCAATCAACCCTAGTCCCGGGATCGGCAATTTGAATCCACATAGTACCCCTTACTAAAAATACTTGTTTGCCATCTTTATCTAAAAACTCTAACGGGCTTGAAAGTTTTCTGGCATCTTTACGCCATTTAGCTTCCTGCCTTATTCCTTTCTGAAAAACCAGCGCGTCTCCCTCGCCCGTCACCGCCACCGTATTGTAATCTTTCTCTAGTTGGTGTGACGGCGCGAACATCACAACCACAACATCCGCGCTAACTTGTTGCTGCGTCAACGCGTCAACTTCTTTCATATTACTGCGTGAACGTAAATATTTACCCGAGGATGGATCATAGGCGTAATCAACGCGGGCGGGATAATAAATCTTCAGTGTGCCGCTTTTATCGTTTCTCCCTTCGTTTGAGATACGGGCATATCCTGCAAATGTAGATGTTAGACTATAATCCAATCCCTGCGCCGCACGCAACATATTATCAACCGACGTAAAGCCGTTATGCGGCGCTCTCACATATGATTTACGCCAGAATGTGTTAAATGGGTTCACTAAAGCATCGATACGATCTATAACATTCAATTTTAATTCGTCTAACGCGTAGTGCGACCCTCCCCAATGAACAAATATCGCGTCAAAACCCGCGGCAAGCGGAATAAAATCGTGGCGCGCGGAACGAACAGACCCTATTTCTGACGACAAACTACATTGAAAAAGCGCCATCATGCGGTTAATGCCATTTGTAATCACCGGCATTTCAATAACAACATCAGCCAACCCAATACCTGAAAGCGGACGAGCGACCTGATCTTCGGCCATCATCACGGCAAACGGCCTGCGTCCCGCGCTCTCGCCTTGCCCTTCCGTAGCTTTAGGCGAAGGAGGGCACGGCTCGCCGCGTAGAGAACTTATTGGTAAAATTATTTCTGGCACATCTTTTGCTACGGGCGCATTATTTTTTTCTTCCAGCGCCTTGTCAAACACCATAATCCTGTTGGGAATAATAAAAATACCCGCCGCGCCGATAAGCCCCGCGCCTATTGTTGCCAAAAAAACCGCCTTTTTGCGGTTTTTTATCTGTATTAGAATATTATCTATCGAAAAAATAAAAATAAAGATTTAATAAATAACCCTTCCTTCGAGATGGTCTTTTGCGACAAACCCGAACCGTCGCGAATCAAAGGAGCTAGCATCAATCTCGTCTCCTAAAATTAAATACAAATCATTCTGGACTTTGCCGTCTTGAAGTTGTTTGGAGAGAATGTTTGAAGAAATTGAAGAAAAAACGTATTTTTGACCAGCCGAATTTACAAGCGGCGTGCCGTTGAGAAGCGCATTCTCTCCTTGGAAAGAAATTTCATCGCCTGGCACCGCGCCAATCTTTTTAATCAATAAGTCATCTCGCGTAGCGAATGCAAGAATAGCCACATCTCCTCTTTGTACTGGATTGCACGAATAGTAACCATAAAGCGAGTGTACTTTCTGCCCATCTTTTAATAACGGGACCATGGAAACACCTTTAACGTTATCGCTTGCCTCTCTGGTTATGCATGCGGTTTCATGGCTCTTCTTCGTCAACAAAAACCCCCCTGCGGCTAGGATAATAGCGGCTGTAATGATTAGATACAGAAGCCTTCTATCGCGCAATGCGTTAAGCATTTTTTCGCTAATATATTGCATATAGAGGCTATTCCTATAAATCTTTTTTAATTTTTTCAATGATTTCAGCCGGTGTGAACTGTGCCTTAACTAGATAATCTTTAGCGCCCAGCGCTCGAGCGCGCTCAACGTCATCTTCTTGTCCCAAATTAGAAAGCACAATGACGGGAATGTTCTCTGTCTCTTTTTTCTGTTTAAGCTGGCGAAGAACCTCGAAACCGTCAATGCCCGGCAAAATTATATCAAGCAAAATAATCTGCGGCTTGTTGTTGAGCGCCTTATTTAATCCCTCCTCCCCATCAATCGCCTCGAAGACAGTAAAACCCTCTTCAATAAGCTTATGAACAATAAGATCTCTAAGAAATTGATCGTCTTCAACAACAAGAACTGCTGTAGATTTGGTTGTATCAAAACTATCTGTTTTTTCACTCATCTCTTGATTGTTTATTTTATTATCTTTCATAAATATTATGGCTCTTAATTTTAAGAGATGCTTTGCATCTCTCCCCAGGATTCTCCAACTTTAAGATCGACGGTCAACGGAACAGATAATTCAACAATACTTTCTAAAAGCAATCGTATCTCCTGCGCCCTTTTCTGTATTATATCATCATCAGCTTCCCACAACAATTCGTCGTGCACCTGCAAGAGTAATGCTAGGCCCGGAAACTCTTTCTCCGCGCGCACCATTGCTAGTTTTACAATATCAGCGGAAGTCCCTTGCACTGGCATATTAATTGCCGCGCGCTCCGCGGATTTGCGTATGCGCGGATCGCGCGAGTCAATATCGGGGATAAATCTCTTGCGACCCCACAGTGTTTCCACGTATCCGTGTTGGCGCACAAATCTCTTGGTATTCTCCATGTATGCGGTAACGCCTTTAAAAACAAGCATATATTTATCTACAAAATCGCTGGCATCCTTGTTAGAAATTTTTGCGCGGCGAGCAAATGCCCGAACACCCATACCATATATAAGGCCAAAGTTTAGGGATTTGGCGCGAAACCTCATCTCTTTTGTCACGTCTTTTTCGTCAACTCCAAACACGCGGGCGGCCGTGTGCGTGTGGATATCCTCTCCCCTGCCAAACGCTGCGATCATTTCCTCGTCGTGCGCCAAATGCGCGATGACGCGCAATTCCATTTGCGAATAATCCGCGGATAAAAATTTCTTTCCCTGCGCGGGAATAAACGCGCTGCGTATCCCAGCACCTATATTCGTATGAAGCGGAATATTCTGTAAATTCGGATTAGAAGAAGAGATTCTGCCGGTCGTGGTGCCAAGTTGATTAAAAGTTGTATGAATGCGCCCATCTTTTGCCATTAGCGTTGGCAGTGGCAGTAGATATGTTGAAAGCAACTTTTGAAGCTCGCGATATTCTAGCACAAGCGCGATTATAGGATTCCCGTCGCTGATACGTTCAAGCTCCGGCGCGGATGTAGAGATTTCACCGCCGGGAGTTTTGCCCACGCCCTTGGAGGATATGCCTAGCTTTTCAAATAAGGTGTTTGATAATTGTTGAGGCGAATTGATATTGAACTCACCGCCTGCCATATCAAAAATCTTTTTTTCAAGCTGCCCAATATTTGCAGATATATCCTTCTCTATCTTCTGCAGGGCGCTGACATCAAGCCTTATTCCCCTTTTTTGCATCGCCTGTAGAACCGGCGTTATATTAATCTCCAAATCATAAATCTGTTTCGAGAAAACTCCCTGCTTAAACTCTTCTTCTATTTTTTCTTGTATAGTCGGTTCTTTCTCTACGCCAAACAGACTGCCTTGTTTGGTCTTTTTTACTTGCGCCGACGCGAGTGTGATTGCTTGGCCATCAACCCCAAGCTCTGTGATTCTGCGAAATAATGTGGAAAAACCTAGCTGTTTAAATAAATCTTGAATCTGATTTGCGTCAAAATTCTTCCAGCGCGAAGCCGGAAGTGAAAATTTTACTGGCGCGTCTATGCGAATTGTCGCGAGCATCTTACTAAAAAACGCATCGTCCTTATGGGTTCGCAACAACTCTAATATGCGCGGCTTAATAGACGCGGGACTATCTTCTTTAATAGCCTCATATAAACCCTCTAGGGTTATAAATTCGTGCAACAACTTCATGGCTGTCTTCTCTCCGATACCGGGCACGCCAATAATATTGTCCGAAGGATCACCGCGCAGACCGCGATAATCTGCTAGTTGATCCGGCTTTAATCCATAGCGCTCAAATACTTCTTTCTCTCCATACAACACCGTGTCGTTTATTCCCTTCCGCATGGTAAACACACGAGTGTATTTATTCACCAACTGCAAGGCGTCCATATCGCCCGTAACAATAATAATTTCTAGATCAGTAAACTGGTGTTTCTTTGGAGCTTGAGCTACTAATGTGCCAATAATATCATCTCCTTCAAAGCCCTCGTGCTCATATACGGGTATATGAAAAGCTGACAATACATCTTTTACTCGAGGTATTTGATTATAAAGCTCATCTGGAGCTTTAACGCGTTTTGCTTTGTATTCGCGGTATTCTTTGCTGCGGAACGTCGGAGCTGCCATGTCAAAAGCAGCCGCGACATAGTCTGGATTAAACTCCTTTAGTACTTTTAAGAGTATTGCAGTAAACCCATAGACTGCGTTGACCAGCTCCCCATCCGGCGCCGTTAGGGGTGGCAACGCGTGATAGGCGCGATGCACAAGCGCGTTTGAATCTAATATTACAAATTCTTTATGTTGATTTTTGTTCATTACTTATTACAAAAATGATATTTTCCTAGCGCTATCCTTAATAGAAAAATAAATTTGTATCATTCCCTCGGGGTAAAGCGAAGGAAATTTATCTGCCCACTCAACCAACACAAGATGTGAAGTATTACTAATAATTTCATCCCACTCAAGAATTTTGATATCTGATGGGCTAGAAAGTCTATACCAATCAAAGTGATAAAACGTGGAAATACCGTGTAGTGTTTTTGGCAGTACAAGAGGCCTCATAATAATAAAAGTTGGGCTCTGGACGATCCTCGTAATACCGAGTCCTTTTGCTATGCCTTGCGTGAAGGTTGTTTTACCTGCTCCAAGCTCCCCCTCAAGTCCAACACAAAGAGCGCCTGACCTAGGACGCTTAATAGCATCTATAATAAACCTTGCGGCAATCTTCTGTGTTTCTAGCGGACTATTCGATATATATTCCATAGCGAATATCTCAAAACGCAAATCTTAAATCGCAAAACTACAACTCAAATCTAAAAACTACAAGAGGCTTATGGCGAAGATTTTAGATTTAAGATTTAGTAAAAGATTTTCCGCCCGAGGCGGATCAGCCTCTGGCTGAGAGTTTTACGATTTAGATTTAAGATTTGCCATTTGAGATTTGAGATAAATAATCGAATGTGAGACAATAATCTATTACACATCTAGCAACCCTATGAACACTGAGGCTGCAACCGACCTACTTACCGACATTATTGCACAGACAAACAAGTTTCAACACCCCAAAGTCAGCTCGCAATCACTAAAGATTGCATCGATTCTTGTTGAGAAGGGGGCCGATTATCAGAAAGCCTCACAAAAACAAAATAACCAAAGATCTCTATCTTCACTATATTTATGGGGTGAGGTACTTAGTAATCTAACGTGTGATAATGAGGTTGGTACATGCTGGAGCGTGCTAGCAGAATCTTGCTTTATTAAGACCAAAACTACACCGATGCAAATCCCACGTCTTCTTTTGCAACTTCGCAATTATATTTATCCCAAAGAAACAGTTATAATTCTCTGGAGCGATCCGCCGCAAACAAAATCCCGCTCCCTTTTTGGAAATCGCGCTCTTATTTTAAGTTCCCGTACCAATTTCAGTGCTTATCTACAACCTATTGAATTTGTACAGAAGAATATTTTTCTAGCTACATATCTTCAGGATAAAGAAATATTTGAAGCATCAAACGACCTGATAGAGCACTTGGGATTCGCTCTGTCAAAAAAAAGCTAATTGCTTGCAATTGGCTAAAATGCATAATTTAGGTACGATACAAAATATGGAATCTCCGTTTGTAATACCAAAAGAACAACAACGCGAACAAGAGCATGAAATAACCTCTTTACGCGCCAAGGAAGAGGAAGAATTTGCAAAAAAACTTGCGGAAGATTTGAATCTGCCTTATATCAATCTTTCTTTTGTCCCCATTCAGCAGGAAGCGGTACAAATTATTCCTAAAGACGAAGCGCGAGAAGCTGAAATTGCTATCATCCAAAAAACCGGACGTGTAATTCAGATAGTCGCTCGAGACCCGCGCAATAAAAACGCGAAAAATATTATTGACTCACTAAAAAACCAATATATTCGCGTTACTATATTTGTTGTCTCCGAAACAAGTCTTAAAAAGGCGTGGGGGCAATATCCAAAATCAACAGGGAAAACAAAGATTACCGGCGAAGTAAGCATCTCCCCCAATGCGGTCAAAAGCCTGCGAGAATCAATTCATTCCTGGGATGATTTGCGCCAAAACCTCTCAACGCTTTCCGAAGAGCGGGTATCTAGTGTTCTTGAGATGATTCTTGCTGGGGCGCTTAACTTACGAGCGTCGGATGTGCATATTGAGACACAAGATAAAGATCGCTCCGTCCTACGCTTGCGCATCGATGGAATCCTTCACAATATCACGGAGATATCCCCTCACGCCCAACGACTATTGCTTTCTCGTGTTAAATTATTATCTGGCATGAAATTAAATATCAAGAACACATCGCAGGATGGACGCTTTTCTCTAGCGTCTGGTGAGGATCAAATAGAAATTAGATCTTCCGCGCTTCCCGGAGAATATGGAGAAAATATAGTCTTGAGAGTACTAGATCCGGCTTCACTAAAATCTGTGGCTGATTTAGGCTTCCGCCAAAATTTATTTGAACTTATAGATTCTCAAATCCACCAGCCAAACGGCATGATACTTGTAACAGGCCCGACGGGATCAGGAAAAACTACCACGCTATATGCTTTTTTAAAAACACTAGCTACTCCTGAGGTAAAAATCATTACGCTTGAAGATCCCGTAGAATACCATTTGGAAGGAATTACTCAGACACAGGTTGACCCAAAACACAATTATACGTTTGCTAGCGGTCTGCGTTCCATACTGCGCCAAGATCCGGATATTATTCTTGTTGGAGAAATTCGTGACGACGAGACGGCCGATACTGCAATTCACGCCTCGCTTACAGGCCACCTTGTTTTTTCAACACTGCACACAAACGATGCTGCTGGCGCTATTCCCCGCCTTATGTCGCTTGGCGGAGACCCCGCCGTTTTAGGATCTGCGCTTCATATGATTATCGCTCAACGATTAGTACGCGTGCTTTGCGCGGCTTGCAAAAAATCATATACGCCGACTAAAGAGGAGATGGCATATATTCAAGACGTTATCAATTCGCTTCCTATACAATTTCCCAAGCCGGTTTTCTCGGTAACAGATTCGCTGTATATACCGGTAGGTTGTGAGGAATGTACGGCAACTGGTTATCGCGGAAGAATTGGTGTTTTTGAAATTTTGCCGATGACACCAGAACTTGAACAACTAATTCAAAAACATCCTACAATCGCACAAATTAAAGATTTAGCTTATTCTATTGGCGTTACAACTATGGAACAAGATGGAGTGCTTAATGTGATTGCCGGTAATACAACTATTGAAGAAGTTAAGAGAGTTATGGGAGAGGAATAGATATATAGAGAGCACCCTCCTTCGCTCTGATAAGATCAGGGCTTCGAAAGGGTTGTTTTAATAAGTCCACAACCATGGACTTATTAAAACAAAAACCCCTCGACAAGCTCGGGGCAAGACATCCACAAAGATGTAGGCAACTCCTGGCATGGGAACCGAGGATTTAGGATTTTTCCGAGGAACGCCTCAGTCGGAACCAAAACGCCCGGTGTCTAAGAAAAATCCCGTGTCTATCATAGGACAGACGTGTTGCCCACATCCTTATGGATGTATCGATACATGTTAGCAAATTAAGAACTATTTGTCAAGGAAGACGGAATAACATATCATTATCTCAAAAATCAAATCGCAAATTGCAAATCTAAATCTCAAATCTTCAGCCCGAGGCTGATCCCCGCCAAAGGCGGGCAGGCGTCTCTGGCGGAAAAATACCGTAGTTTGTAGTTTCAAGATTTGAGTTGTAATTTTGAGTTTTGCGATTTCAGATTTGAGATTTAAATTTTACTATGTCCGACGATCCATTATTATCAAAAAATCACCTATCTGAAGACGTGACCCTCGATCTGGCTCTCCGCCCTCACTCTTGGGACGACTATATCGGCCAAACAAACACTAAAAACAATTTGCGCGTGTTTATTGAGGCCGCCAAAAAAAGAAGCGATCCTCTTGATCATGTGCTTATTTACGGGCCCCCGGGTCTTGGCAAAACGACCCTGGCCCATCTTATCGCTAGAGAATTAGGTACATCGATTAAACTAACCTCTGGCCCGGCAATTGAGCGTGTTGGCGACCTTGCTTCAATCCTCACCAATCTTACGCCCGGCGAAGTTCTTTTTATTGATGAAGCGCACCGTCTAAATAAAACAATTGAAGAGGTGTTGTACCCCGCGATGGAAAATCGCACGCTTGATATTATTCTCGGAAAGGGTCCCTCTGCGCGAACAATTCAACTTGAGCTCCCCCCGTTTACGCTCATTGCGGCAACAACACGCATCGGCCTGCTCTCATCTCCCTTACGATCTCGCTTTGGCATAACGCTGCATGTAGAATACTACAGCCATGAGGATATTGGCCAGATACTTACTAGGTCAGCGCGAATGCTGGGCATACAGAGCAGGGGCAATGCACTGCCTTTAATTGCTAGATCTAGCAGATCCACTCCTCGCGTAGCAAATAGACTTATTAAAAGAGTGCGTGATTATGCTGATGTGCGCGGCGAAGGTATTATTACACCAGAAATTGTAAAGCACTCGCTTAATATGCTTGAAGTAGACGAGCTGGGGCTTGAAACAACAGATAGACGAATTTTGGAAATTATTATAAACAAATTTCGCGGCGGGCCTGTTGGCATCTCTACTCTTGCCGCAGGCACCTCGGAAGAAGAGGATACAATTGAAGAAGTATACGAGCCATACCTTCTCCAACTCGGATTTATCGAACGCACGCCGCGCGGACGCATCGCCACCCCCCTCGCCTATCAACACCTCGGTATTGACCCAGTTAGAAACAACTCCGCGGAAACCTTGCAGACTCGTGTTAGTAATGCTAATGAAACTTCTAATGAGGTTGACATTACAAACCAAAACCAACAAAATCTGTTCTAGATAGAGATATACACATCCCGCTTGCGGGATTCCGTAATTTTTCAATTTTCGCTTTTAATTTTTAATTAGGTATGTCTGGACACTCCCATTGGGCAGGTATTAAACACAAAAAAGAAGCTAACGACAAAAAACGAGCTCAGGTCTTTGCTAAAGCCGCTCGCTTAATTACTGTCGCCGCGCGTGTTGGCGGGGGTGATGTTAATATGAACGCCACACTTCGTACTGCGATTGAAAAAGCGCGAAGTCTTAACATGCCTAAAGACAACATTGATCGCGCTATTAAAAAAGGCGTTGGAGGTATTGATGGTGAGCAATTCGAAGAAACAACTATGGAGGCATACGGACCTGCTGGAACCGCCCTTCTTATTAAGGTTATTACCGACAACAAGAACAGAACCCTTGCCGACGTAAGACACGTGCTTAATCAGCACCAAGGCAAAATAGCAGAGGGGGGAAGCGTGCAGTGGTTGTTTGATAGAACGATTGTATTTTCACTTCAATTGCCAGCCGGTCAATCTAAAGATGATTTTGAATTGTCGGTTATAGATGCCGGAGCAACAGACACGGAGTGGGACGAGGATACGCTTTTTGCATACTGCGCTCCAGATCATGCGGAAACCTTGCGAGTTAATCTTGAAAAACAGGGTGTAATAATTCAATCTTCAGAGCTTGAGATGCGCGCTAAAACAGAGACTGCCGTAGACACCCCTACTGAAGAACAGTTGCGCAAACTTTTGGAAGCGCTTGATGATTTGGATGATGTACAGAGCGTTTACAGTAATGTAGCTTTTACTGAATAACCTCAAAACTTAAATAGTAAATCTAATCCTTAAATCTTCGCTGTAGTTTTCAGATTTGAGTTTTAGTAAAAGATTTTCCGCCCGAGGCGCCTGCCCGCCTCTGGCGGGGATCAGCCTTAGCGTAAAATTACATTTTGTTGTAATTTTTGTTAAACGTAGAAATACATTCTGTTGTATTTCTTGCTCTGGCTGAGAGTTTTGCGATTTGAAATTTGAGATTTATTTCTATGAACATTAGAGTACTCGGAATTGATCCTGGCACCGCGCGCGTAGGTTTTGGTGTTGTAGAAAAAAGCACTAGAGGCGCTGTTCATATTGCGTCTGGATGCATTACCACATCCGCCAAAACAGATCCGACTGAACGCCTGGCAACGATATTTACCCAAACTCAACAACTTATTGAAACTTACAAACCTCAATTATTCGGAATTGAAGATTTATTTTACTTTAAAAATCAAAAAACTATCATTCAGGTAGGACAAGCGCGCGGCGTTCTGCTCCTTGCCGCCACTCTTGCAAAAATCCCTGTTTGTTCGTATACTCCCCTGCAGATTAAACAGGCTGTCACCGGCTATGGCCAGGCTGATAAGAACCAGGTCCAAAAGATGGTTCAAAAACTCCTGGGGCTTGAAAGCATACCTCGTCCCGATGATGCGGCCGATGGTCTTGCGATTGCAATATGCTGTCTCCATTCTTGTTTATAGAAAATCTAATTTCATACGCACCAGGCGCAACAGCCGCGGGATTTACAAACGCAACACTGCATTTTGTTTTATTTGCGCCAATTTTAATTGTTTTTGTTGTTGCCGCAAGACAAATCATCGGACTGCGTGGTGTCGGAATCGCGGCGCCTCTTGTTTCAATATATCTGGTTGCCCAAACGGGTGTTGCTCTTGGATTTATTGTTGTCTCGTCTGTGATTGCGGCTGGTTTTATAACGCGCCTTTTTCTAAAATATACCCATCTTCTGTTTCTTCCTCGTATCGGACTATTTATACTCGTTGCCATAGGCTCTACGCTGCCTTTCGTATTTATTGATATAAACAACCGATCAACAATTCCTTTTATAACGCCGCTTATAGTTATCACCGCCCTTGTGCTCACAGAAAGGCTATTTGAGGGCAATAGACCGCCAGTTTTTGCCGCGGCAGAATTTTTATCTATTCTTCTGGCTGGTGTAATTATTATACGCATAGAAATTCTTGATTATATATTCTTGGTTTATCCTTGGCTATCATTTGCACTCGGGGTTATTTTATTGGTATTTTTAGGACGTTGGACCGGACTGCGCCTGACCGAATATTTTCGTTTCAGGTCGTCTCTTGACCAATAATGTGGGGTATCGGATACCCCGCATAAGATGTCTCACATAAACACTCTGCTATTCTCTTCTTAATTATGAATCCTTTTTTTAATGGCCTGCTTGGCATTAACGCGCGCAATTTGCTGTTTATACAGCGGTCAACTTCGCCGTACACGCGCGTATTAATAGACAATAAACTTAAAACAAAAGAGATTTTAGAAAAAAACAATATTCCCACGCCAAAAACATTCGCTGTTATTCGATCGGCTGACGAAGCTCTTAATTTTAACTGGTCGTCGCTTCCTTTGAGTTTTGCTCTTAAACCAAATAAAGGATTTGGTGGCGCGGGTATTGTGGTGGCATATGGAGAGTGTAAAAAAAATCACTCGCGAGCTGTAGGCTCGCCCCACATACCCACTCGCACATGGATCGGTTTACGCCGTACTCATCTGGACACCAATTTTCTCTCAAAACATATTATAGACATCCTTGATGGAAAATATTCCATAAATGGAACGCAAGACACCGCGTATTTTGAGGAAAGGATTAAACTACTCAAAGAATTTCGCATATTTACATCCAAAGGAATGCCTGATATTAGGGTTGTGGTTTACAACAGCATTCCTGTTATGGCGGAGTTGCGCTTGCCGACAACAGAATCTGACGGAAGGGCAAACCTGCACTTGGGCGGAGTTGGCGTGGGCATAGATATCTCTACTGGTAAAACTACTTTTGCAATTCACCACGACAAACCAATAACATTTCATCCCGACAACTTAAGGATTCCATTGGCAGGCCTCGCCATCCCTTATTGGGAAGAAATACTTGAGCTTGCGATTGCTTCTCAACAAGCTATTGGATCAAATTTCCTGGGGGTTGATATAAGCATTGATAAGTATAGAGGGCCTATGATCTTGGAGTGCAACGCGCGCCCTGGACTCGCTATTCAGCTTGCCAATAGGGCACCACTTTATTCACGCCTTCAGCGCGTAGAGGGGTTAAAAATACATTCTATAAAACAAGGGGTACAAATTGCAAAAAATATATTTTGTGACGACAATTCGCATGAACAGGAGGGGTTACAGCGCACTGATATTATTGGTATAAGAGAAAATATTTCTATAATCACGCCTAATGGTATCACACACCCTACCGTGGCCAAGATAGACACCGGCGCCTATCGCACAACGCTTGATGTAAAAATAGCGGAACAATTAAATCTAACTGGGATAAAAAAGTACAAACATGTTCGCGGTGTGCTAGGAAAAGAAAATAGACCAATTATTGATCTTGTTTTTGAATTACGAAATAAAAAAATAAGCACAGAAGCATTTGTGGCTGATCGAGAGGAAATGAAACACGATATTATTATAGGCAGAAGAGATCTTAAACGATTTTTAGTCGATCCCGCAAAAAATGTTAGAATTCCTTACAGTGAATAGCAAAAACTCCCCGCCGCGGCGGGGAGTTTTTGCTATTCACTTATTTTATGCGCACCCTTGCAAATTTTCTTCTTCCAACCCTAACAACACTTCCGTCGCTAGGTGTAATGGTTTGCCGCCAGTCTTCAATTATTTCATCATTAATAAATACCGCCCTTTGCTCCACCATGCGCTTTGCTTCGCTTTTTGAAGGCACGAGGTTAAGCGCAACAAGAAAGTCCATTATATTTATCTCTTTTTTGGATATAGTGATGGCTGGTATATCTGAAGGTATTTGATGTTGCGCAAAAACCCTATCAAATTCTTCCGCCGCTTCATCAGCGTCTTTTTTACCCCAATAAAATTCAGTGATTATGTGTGCTAGTAGGGCTTTGGTAGCGCGAGGATTGCCTCCCTCTACAAGGTTTTGTATTTCTTCCTTAGATAATTCTGTTAAGTAGGTGAAATAATCTCTTACTAAAGCGTCTGGTATGCTCATTAATTTTCCGTACATAGAGTTTGGCTCCTCTGAAAGTCCAATATAATTACCCAAACTCTTGCTCATTTTTTGTGCGCCGTCCGTGCCGATAAGGTATGGGGTTAAAACAACGTCTTGCGGCTCCATGCCGGCTTGTTTTTGCAAAACGCGCCCCGTAAGAATATTAAATTTCTGCTCGCTTGCCCCAACTTCCACATCCGCCTTAACCATTACAGAATCGTACCCTTGAAGGAGCGGATATAACATTTCGTGTGCCATAAACGGCCGCTCGTTTTCCAAGCGCTTGCGAAATGTTTCATGACTCAAAAGATAAGATACTGACAGCCGTGATGTTAGTTCCAAGATGTCTTTTAGGCGAAATTTGTTAAACCACTCGCTCTGAAAATGGAGTTCTGTCTGATCTTTTTTAAGAATTTTTAAGATTTGATTTTTATACAAAGCGCTGTTATTTTTAATCTCTTTTAGAGATAACGAATGGCGCGTAGTATCTTTACCCGACGGGTCCCCTATAGAAGCCGTGTAGTCTCCAATTATAATAACCGCGGTATGACCAAGCTCCTGGAAATGTCGCAATTTCCACAAGGGTATAGTGTGGCCAAGGTGAATATCTGGCGCTGTTGGATCAATCCCAAACTTAACACGCAATTTTTTGCCCCCTCTAAGGGCTTCTAACAGGTGGTCCTTCTCGATAATCTCTACTACGCCACGCTCTATAACCTGAATAACAAGTTCTTGAGTGGCCTGTGTATCGCTTGTTTTTTTTATTGACATATAATATAAAGGTGAGGCTAATATAAATCTGTCTCGAAAATAAATTTTAAGCACTAAATTTATTTTGAAATTTTATTATCTTAAATCTCAAATGGCAAATCTCTCAGCCAGAGCAAGAAATACAACAGAATGTATTTCTACGTTTAACAAAAATTACAACAAAATGTAATTTTACGCTAAGGCTGATCCCCGCCAGAGGCGGGCAGGCGCCTCGGGCGGAAAATCTTTTACTGAATCTAAAATTTCAAAATTTCTTCCGTAGATTTAAGATTTGAGTTTTAGTTTTGCGATTTTAGATTTGAGTTTTGAGATAACCATAATTAATCTAAATATAACATAACGCCCATGACTGGTCTATTAAAAAAACTTCGTACTATCCTCCTTTATTTCATAGCTTTAATCATGGGGCTTTTTCTTGTTGGCGGCGGAGTAGTCGCCTACTATGTTAAAACCCTCCCCTCTCCTCAAGACTTAACAAATATGCGCGTAGTTGAGTCCACAAAAATATATGATCGCACGGGTACTGTGCTTTTATATGATATTTATGATGAACAGAAAAGAACAATTATTTCTCAAGATCAAATTCCTAATTTTATTAAATGGGCGACAATTTCCGCTGAAGATGATTCTTTTTATACTAATTTTGGCATAGATGTTAAGGGAATAATCCGCGCTATGTTTAAGAACATTCAAAGCGGAGGCATGCAACTTCAAGGAGGTTCAACAATAACCCAGCAGTTTGTAAAGAATGCATTTTTAACTCGCGAGCAGACAATACCTAGAAAAATAAAAGAGCTAATATTAACGCTTGAAATTGAATGGCGCTACCCCAAAGATCAAATTCTTACATGGTATCTTAATCAAATTCCTTATGGCTCAAACACTTACGGAATTGAGGCTGCTTCCGAATTTTATTTTAACAAACACGCGCAAGATCTAACTATAGCGGAATCCGCCCTCCTTGCCGCGATTCCCCGCGCGCCAACATATTACTCTCCTCATGGTAATCATCCTGATGAGCTTATAGCGCGCCAACAATATATTTTGGATCGCATGCGAAAATTTGATTATATCACGCAAGAAGATTACGATAATGCGCTGAAAGAAAAACTTACTTTCCAAAAAAATCAAGGGGGTTTTAAAGCGCCTCATTTTGTGCTTTACGTAAAAGAACAGCTTGAAACAATATATGGACCTAACTATCTCCAGTCATCAGGTCTTGTTGTGCGCACAACACTTGATTGGGATCTGCAAAAAAAAGCTGAGGAGATTATTAAAGAAGAGGCGCTTAAAAATCTCAAAAATAAAGGGCAGAATGCCGCCCTTGTTACTATCGACCCTAAAACTGGCCAAATTTTAACGATGGTGGGGTCTCGCGACTACTTCGCCGACCCATCTCCGGCCGGTTGTATCTCGGGAAAAAATTGCGCCTTTGACCCTAATGTTAATGTTGCTATTCGTCCGCGCCAACCAGGATCGTCGTTCAAGCCTTTTGCATACTCAGAAGCCTTTAATAAAGGATACACTCCTGATACTATTATTTTTGACATACCTACAGAATTTAACGCCTACTGCGCTCCTGATGGGTCGCAAGATAAAGATCAATATGGCTTAAAATGTTATCACCCGCAAAACTACACAGGAACTTTCCGCGGCCCCGTAACAATGAAAGAAGCGTTGGCGCAATCAATTAATATTCCTGCCATTAAAACCCTTTACCTTGCTGGCGTATCGGAAACAATTAGTCTTGCTAAAAAAATGGGTATTACGTCTTTGCGCGATCCAAGCCGGTATGGATTGTCTTTAGTTTTAGGTGGCGGCGAGGTAACTCTTCTTGAAGAAACGTCCGCGTATGGAGTGTTCGCGACAAGTGGGAGTTATATGCCCACAACATCCATTATATCTATCACGGATACTGAAGGAAATGTTGTTCAAAAACACAACGAAACACCACAGCTAGTGCTTGATAAATCAGTCACTGATTTAATTAGCGGCATTCTCTCTTCTGACGATCTAAGAGCGCCTGTTTTTGGTAGGCATGGAAATCTTTACACTCCCAATATATCAACTGCCGTAAAAACCGGCACAACGCAAAACTATCGCGATGCGTGGACTGTGGGATACACGCCCGATATTGTTGTTGGTGTATGGGTTGGCAATAACGATGGCACGTTTATGACGCAAGGGGGGGTTAATGCCGCAGCTCCTATTTGGAATAAAATAATAACATATATCTATAATCGCCCTAAATCAAATAGTGATTTTATAGTTTCTCGCGCTTCTACTCTACCAGTATTATCACCATCGCAGACAGGAAACCTTATTCTCGATGGTAATATAGCCGGACTTGAAACCGTAGATGGGGTATTTCATACAATCTTATATTTCCTTGACAAGGACAATCCTCGCGGACAAGGAAACTCTCAAGGCGACGCTCAATTTTCTCAATGGGAGGCTGCTATATCAAACTGGATTAAAACTAACCCTATTTTAATTCCGCCGCCGCCAACAGCGCCGCAACCTAATAATCCAACACAACCAATACCGCCCATATCTATTGATTTACTATCTCCAACGCAATACCAACTCCAAAAAAATTCTCAAAATATTGCTGAGATTATTTTAATATCAACCACGCCAATCTCTACTCTTCGCATAACGCAAGATGATAGGATTATTTTGGTAAAGGATTTATCTGATCAAAACACATTGTCTTTTACTGCGGATATTTATCTTAATAAACCTATTAAAGACAGTAAAACCTCTACTGTAAGAATAGAGGTTGGTAATAAGTCGGGAGAATCTTTGTCTAAATCATTTCCTTTTATATCTAACTAATTATTGAAGGTGATAAATGATTTGTTTTGGCGCAATAACTATTATTAATTTTTAGGCACAGGGTGGTTATATATAAATAAAATATTCTGAATCGGAAATCGCGTTTTTACAACAATTTTTTCAATCAATGCTTTTTTATTACCCTCAAATTCACTCACCCAGATCGGTTGGCTAACAAAAACTTTCAATATGTTATTTTGCACGCCCACTGCCTTGCTGTATATACTAGAACTAGGGTATAACTCCTCCACAACACTCTTCCATACTACACACACTTCATTCTCTTTAAATGGAGCTTCTAGACCCTTTTTTTTAATATAATCGGCAATAGTAAAAGAAAGCTTACTCCACATAAAACATAATTATTTCCTTAGTGGCATCACAATATAACGATATTCTTGTTTTGAAGACGGCTCAAACACTATCGGGCCGTCTTTTTGTTTTATTTTAACTATAACATCAGAATCCTCTAGGGGTTGCAAGCCGTCAAGCAAATATTGATAATTAAACACAATATCTTGATCTTCACCTCCCTCAATATTGCAAGACACGCGAGATTTAAATGACCCCCTGTCGTAATCTTCTGTTGATATTTCAACGCATTTCTGCGCTGGTAATACACGAATACCTATTTCTCTTAGCTTATTTGCGAACAATCCGGCGCTTTTTATTGTATTTAATAATTCTGATTTAGAAATAATTACTTTTGTCTTCCATTCTTTGGGAATAATTTGTATATAATCAGGATAATCACCATCAATAAGACGAGAGATAAGTGTTAGTGCCGGAATATTTGATTGTTCGTTGGGATTATATTCAAACAATACCTGGCCCTGGCCCAAATAACAAACTAGCGGTGAAATTGATTCATCTTGCTGAAAAATACGTATAATTTCCTGAGCTGCCCTCATTGGTAAAATAAAATTTATATCATCATCTGATTTTGACTTATATAGATCTGTATTTTCTGCTAAACGAAAACTATCTGTAGCAACGCAAATAATTGAGTTGGGTGTAAATTTTACTAATATGCCCGTTAACTCTGGCTTAGTATCAACAACGGATAAAGAGTGTATAACGCGTTCGAGCGAATGCGCAAATTTATTCGCCTCTATATTAAAACCGTTATCGCGAGAAAGTTTAGGTAAAAGAGGATAGTTTGTCGGGTCATCGCCTTTTATTTGAGCCACAACGCCTTCATTTACTCCTGTAATAATAAGTGTTTGTTTTTTTTCAGCTCCTATAATTGAATCATCTGACATTGTCCGTATAAGACCGCTTAATGTATGCGCTGGTAAGGCCAATACGCCTTCTTTCTGCACTTTAGCGGAAACCCACGCGGAAATACCAACCTCTAAATCAGTAGCAATAAACACTAATCTATTCTGCTCTGCTCTAATAAGAATATTTTGAAGAATGGGCAGTGTGGTATTACGACCGCATACACGCTCAACTAACTGTATTCCTTGAAAAAATTTATTTTTAGTACAGGTGAATTCCATAATCTAATTATTATATTTATTTATAGTGTAATAGTTGTTAGTGTCTCAACAATTCTGGGGATAAGTAAATTTAACCTTTTATTTATCAGTAGAATAGATATGCATATCTATGTGTATAAACAAGGCGCAATATAGTGTATTACTAGGCGCTTTTAGAAATATTCGTACTTGTGTTCAGTTCTACCACAACTTATCCATATGGTTTTCCACACGTTGTACACCCTACAATTGTAGTATTTTTTGTTTTATTATCTCAAATTCCTCTCTAAAAAATTCATCTTTTTTTAATTTTTCCGCAATTTTATTACAAGCATGCATAACTGTGGTATGATCTCTTCCCCCAAGTGTTTTGCCAATTAATGGATAGGAGGTGTGAATAACTTCGCGCATGGCATACATAATAACCTGACGCGCGTGAGCGAGCTCTTTTCTTCTGTTTTTGCTTAATATTTCCTTTTCTTTAATATTATAAAACCCAGACACTGCGGCAGTAATAACCTTGTGTGTTATGAGAGGACGAGAGTTTTTAACAATACCCCTTAATGCTTTTTTAGTATCTTCTAATGTGATTTGCCGATCTGGCTCATTTGCTTTAGATGTAAGCAGAATATTAAGAGCGCCTTCTAGCTCCCTCATATTTCTTTGTATTTGTTCCGCGATAAATTGAAGGATACTTAGGTGTAAATTAAGGTTTTTTTCTTTACATTTTGCTTGTAAAATGGCTAGTCGCATTTCATATTCTGGGTAACTGATATCAGCGATCATTCCTCCCTCGAAACGAGATCGCAATCTCTCCTCAAGTGTTGCAATTGATTGTGGCGGTCTGTCAGAGCTTAAAATAATTTGTTTATTGTTTTCGTAAAGAGTATTAAATGTGTGGAAAAACTCCTCTTGTGTTGTTACTTTACCGGCTATAAATTGAATATCATCAATGATTAGCGCGTCAATTTTCCTATAGCGCGCCTTAAATTCATCCATTTTTTTGTTGCGCATTGACACAACAAGATCGTTTAAAAAATGTTCAGAAGAAAGGTATCTAATTTTTTTTCCTTTTTGGAAAAATTCATTTCCTATGGCTTGCAAAAGATGTGTTTTACCAAGCCCCACCCCCCCGTATATAAATAAGGGGTTATAAAGTGTTCCGGGTTGTTTAATAATAGCTTGGGCTGCCGCATGAGCTATTACATTTGAAGATCCCACTATAAATGAGTCAAAAGTATATTTTGAATTAAGTCCTGTCTCTTTATTTACCACTATGCGTTCCAAGGGCAGTTCGTATAAATTTGTTTTTTGCATCTGTTGTGGGGTAATCAAACGAACCCTAGTATTTTGAGTTAAGGGATTTTTTCGCGCGTTTATTATATAGCTTATTTCTTTTATTTCAGGGGCAAGCGTTCTTATTGCCTTAAGTATATGTTTATGATATTTATTTTCTAACCATTCTTTAGCAAAGCCGCTAGGAACAGCAATAATAACCTCCCCATCATTTTTTGCAGTGATAGAAGTATTACGAAACCACGTTATGTAATTTGCGGGAGAAATTTGAAGCTCTATGTCGGCCAAAGCCGCTTGCCATAGTTCGTTCGGGTTCATTGCAAAAAAATTTAACTTGCTAATTCCAACACAGGTTATATTGGTTGGTTACTTTATTGGAAGGTGTCGGAAACCGCGGGTTTCTGACTATAAAATTTTTCATTCAATACCGACCCGCTTGCTAGTCAGAGGTTCATTCCAGGTGTGATTAATTATATCACAAGGTACTTTATAAAAGTAAAATAACGGTAAAGAGCGGAAAAATCATTAAAAACTGTTAATAAGTCTGTGGATTAACGGTGGATAACTTTTTTAATAGATTAAACTAGAAAAAATTATACTTCTATTTTTAAATTAGCATAGAAAAAATTTTTTGTATTGTCCAACAAACAGATATTAAACATTTAATATTAAATTTGACCAACAAACTAATCTCTGCTACAAAAAGAATGAGCGCTAATAATATCATTATGTCGGTTACATACCAAAAAAAGACCAAAAAAAGAAATCGCAAGCATGGTTTTATGGAAAGGAGTTCAACTCCCAGTGGAAGAAGGGTTTTAGCTAGGAGAAGGACTAAGCAAAGAAAGAATTTATCAGTATAATATGCCTACAAAGCGCCTTTTGGCGTTGCGCGGTTCGTATAATATTCAAAATCTTTTCTCTAAAGGAAGGGTTATAAAAACACCACACTTCCTTATTAGGTATAAGGAAAAAAAAGATGATAGCGTGAGGGCGGGTGTTATTGTGACTAAAAAGATAGCTAAGAAAGCCGTTCAAAGAAATAAAATTAAGAGGCAGGTTCGCGAATGTCTTCGCAGTGTCGCGGATTTTTTTATTGGAGGAGTAGATGTTATTGTAATACCAAATTCAATAGATATGGAGTTTCAAGATATGAAAAACGAGATTATATTAGCTCTCAAAACAAGCAGACTTATTATTATAAAAGAATAGATTTATGCTCAGTTTTATTAATGTTATTATATCAAGAATCTTCCTGGTGTGTATTAAATTGTATCAGTATACATTATCCCCCGACCACGGTTTAGCGTCTTATTATACAGTGGGCGTATGCCGCTCCCGTCCAACATGCTCAGAATTTGCGTATTTAGAAATTAAAAAAAGAGGCATTAAAGCAATCCCAGCAGTTTTTATAAAGATAAAGAATTGCCAGCCTTTTTAATATATATGTGGTCAACGATTACAAATACATTATATGGCTTCTTTCATCCTGTTCTAATACAGCCGCTTTTTAATCTTCTCATTGTAATTTATATTGTTTTTCCAATAAAAGATCTTGGCATCGCTATTATTTTAATGACATTATTTGTGCGCGCTGTGACATACCCCCTCTCTCAGAAGGTTGCCGTTTCACAAAAAAAACTTTCCTTACTTCAGCCCCAAATAAAGGAAATTGAAAAAAAATACGCGCACGACAATGAGGTAAAAACTAAGGCGATGATGAATTTTTATAAAGAGAACGATGCCAATCCATTTAGCGGCTGTTTTCCAACAATAATACAACTTGTTTTATTTATAGGTTTATATTATATGCTGCAGGAGAGTATGGCGCCCCAAAATACTTTTGGTGATTTATATTCATTTATTCCCGCGCCTACAACGCTAAATACCAATTTTCTTGGGATTATAGACATAACTCATTCAAACAAAGTGCTTGCCATTCTTGTTGGTGTAGCAACATATCTACAATCAAAAGTGACATTTAATCAAAAGAAACACATTGGCGCGCAAGAGACAAAGAGTAGCGAACCAGATATTCAAAAAATTATTGGAATGCAAATGGTGTATTTTCTTCCTATTTTTATAGGTTTTATTGCATGGACTCTTCCGGCGGGGCTGTCATTGTATTGGATAACAACAACGCTATTTTCTTTTATTCAACAATATAGTATAAATAAGAGATTCAATGTAGGGTTGGGTGCGTAAAGCACCACGCGGTGCGGGGCGTTTGTGCAAAGAGGGCGCGGTCCTCCACCGAGAGTTTTACACAATTAGCAATTCTGTTTTATGGAGACGGATGAATTGGTAAAAAAAGAAGCACACACGCTACTTTCCCATATGGGATATGTGTGTGTTGCTCCAACGGAAGTAAAGGAGCGTGAAAATCGCGTATCTATTTCGCTTTCAATTGAGCGTCCTCACGAACTTATTGGAGAACGCGGCGCTACTCTTAACGCGCTTCAGCATATTATTCGTTTATGTGTTGTAAAGAAATATAATATTCACATACCCATAGACATTGATATTAATAACTATAAAAAGAAAAGAGAAGAATTTCTTCAAGAATTTGCAAAACAAATCGGGGAACGAGTTAGGATGACGAAAAATGAGATGGAGCTTGAACCCATGTCCCCCTTTGATCGTCGGGTAATACACTGTACTCTTGCGGAGTATTCTGACTTAATAACGGAAAGCAAAGGAGAAAACGAGAGTCGTCATATTGTCGTGCGCTTCTTTTCTTAATTATGTGATACATTTTAAATGCGATTCAATAATCTAAACCTAACCCAGCGCATTACTTTAAATACTATTGCGGCTGTCGGTGTTCGAGTTGCGGGAGGTTTTTTTGCGCTTTTAATAGTAGGCATCACAACACGCGCCCTTGGTCTTGATGGATTTGGCGAGTATTCTACGGTAATTGCGTATCTCTCCACAGTTGGTATTTTTGTTGATCTGGGGCTTTACACCTTGATGACGCGCGAGATCTCGTCTGTAGAAGATAAAAACGAGGAGAAGAAAATTGTAAGCTATTTTTTCACTCTGCGCCTGGCGCTCGCGGTGATTTTTTTTGTTCTGGCCGTGGCAGGATCGTTTTTATTTCCATATACCACCGCGGTGAAAATTGGAATTATTATTACATCAAGCGGGTATATTTTTCTTTCGCTATCGCAGGTGTTAATGGGAGTTTTTCAAAAATATCTTCATATTGAGAAAGCAAGTATAGCGGAGCTTGTTGGGCGTGTCGTTCAGCTTATTTTTGTTTCACTTTTCTTTATACTCGGCGGCGAATTATTTGCGTATTTGTGGGCCGTGGTATTTGGAACCTTTGCGACTCTCGTGGCCAATATATTTTTTGCTAGAAAGTTTGTAGCTTTTGGGTTAGCCATATCTATTCCCTATTGGCGTAAGACACTCGTTACAACACTGCCGATCGCAATCTCTTTATTATTTATTCTGCTCTATTTTAAAATCGACGCGATTATTCTTTCTTTAATAAAATCTCCAAGAGATGTCGGAATATATAGCGTGGCATACAAAACACTGGAAACATTAATTTTTTTCCCTGCTATGTTCGTAGGAATTACAATGCCAATACTATCCCGCGCCGCGGTAAATAAGGACGAGTTTTCTCGGACGTTTCAACGTGTATTTAATGCTTTGGTTATAAGCGCGCTGCCTATTGTTGTGGGTGGCATTCTGACCGCCTCTTCAATAGTAAATATTATAGGAGGATATCAATTTTTACTTTCAACCCTGCCACTTCAAGTGCTTTTTCTTGCCGTAGGAATAATATTCTTTGGGACCCTAGCTGGAAGCAGCGTTGTTGCTCTTAACATACAAAAAAGAGCAATGTGGATTTATTTCTTAGGAATGGTTTTTAATGTAATTGCTAATTTGATACTAATCCCATCATATTCATACATGGCAGCTGCTTGGACGACTGTGATAACCGAGCTTATTGTAACCGCAATGCTTTTCTGGCTTATTTGGAGCAATATACGCGTTTTTCCAAAGTTTCGCGTATTATGGCGTAGCGCGCCGGCGGCTATTGCGACGGGTATATTTATATATATTTTTACTAACCCCATTAGCCAGCCGATGTCGGTGTGGTATTTTATACTTATTATCGGGTTTGCTAGCGCAATCTATGGATCGTTGCTTGTTCTGTTTAGAGCAATAACAAAAGATGATTTGAGATTGCTTAATATATACAGAAGCCCCAAATCCCAATGACCAATGTTGTTGCCACGCAATTTTACGTTAGGCATTTGTGTTTGGTCGCCGGGATTTATAGGTTATGCTATCCATGCAAACATTTACCATTCTAATAATATTGTTTTTTTCTGCGGTCGCTTTATATAAGAGGCAGTGGGGTTTATATCTGTTTGTATTTCTATTGCCGCTATATATTTTTCGCATTGATGTGCAGGTATTTAACACCGGAAGGATGGTAGCGTTATCTATAAGCGAAATATTATTCTACATACTTACAATCATAGTATTGATAAGAGATTGGCGCGAAGCGGGTAGAAAAATGAGAGAATTAATTATTAGAGAGAAGCTTTTATTGTTAGGTATTTTATATCTTTTATCTGGTGTTTTTGTTGGTGTGTGGCAGAGCAACAATGCCCTACAGACGGTGGGTATCTTGCGTGGCTGGATTATAGCACCAACGGCACTGTTCTTTATATCCATAATAATCAGAGCCAATAAGGAATATATTGCAAGGGCGCTTGCGGTCAGCGCGTCGTTTGTTGCCGCGGCAAGTTTTTTTGCGCCCCACGCCTTTAATGCAGACGTAAGGCTGCAGGGTTTCCTTGGGTCTCCTAATTACTTGGCTATGTATCTCGCCCCCCTATTGCCTTTTATACTATACGAAATTTTTAAATGTATTAGAGATAAAAAACCTTTTATAACATCTGCTTTTTGGGTGGCAGGTTGCGCGGTGACCACAACAGCAATATTTTTTTCATTTTCACAAGGGGCATGGCTTGGGATTGTTGCGGCGCTTGTTGTTGCGGCGTTGTGGTATGCTAAAAAAAGATTTTCAACAAATGCCATTATTATCGCAATGTTTTTTATAATTTTATTTAGTGAGTTTATTGGGCAGTCGTTTTTACAAGACTCCATTGCTTCTTCGTTGAAATCTCGCGCTGGGCTGTGGGAGGCCGCGTGGAACATCGGCGTCTCCCATCCCCTATTTGGTATTGGCGCCGGCATGTTCCCCGAAGCCTATAAGATTCAAAAACACATTGTGCTTTACCCCACCAGCATGGAAACAGCGTTGCACCCACATAATATTTTTCTATCTTTTTGGCTTTACGGCGGATTACTAGGAATGCTTGGTTTTGGGATTATTCTTATTTGGCTCGCTAAAAAATTATATATAAGGCTTTTAGAAAAAGAAAAAAACAGCGCTATGTTATATGGCGCTGTTGCCGCGGCGTTTATCATTATATTAGTTCACGGGCTAGTAGATACCACCTATTGGAAAAACGATCTGGCGTTTATGTGGTGGATTCTACTGGCTATGGTGTAGCTCTACGGAACTTGAATTTGATTAATATCAAGTATGGGCATGCGAATATCAAGCGTGGCAGGGTCAAATCCCTTTGAGCGAATCCAATCAAGCGCAAGACCTTCTTGCCCCTGCAGCTCGTCAAAAATCTCTTGGCGAGTTTTTAGTCGGTCTGCCGAATCAGAAGGAATATTTACTGATATAAGATAATGCGCTTTTAAGTTTGCTTCATCTGACACCCCATAATCAACATGGAATCCGTCTGATTCATGTGGTAGTAATCGTAGTAACGGATTAGCCTCCTCAAGGCGTTTTTGAAAATCTATTAATTGCGAATAACCAAGTTTATTGTACTCATAGGACTGCTTGGTATTAGAGAATCCTCTAACTACGATTGGCGTTTGGTCTGAGGTTCTGAATTGTAGATTTCCTCGCACAGCACGGTTTAAAGGATTAAATCCTCGAGTATTTAACGAAATAGAGAAATCTGTATTTAGTGAAAGATTTGGAACTGGAGTTATGGTAATATTGGGTCCACTTGTAGATATTCTTGCAAACTTAAGCATGTCTGGGTAATTACTTTGTATTTGCCCGATAATATTATTCGGCAAAGAGCTACTAAATGTCATAATGATTTCAATATCGGGTGAGGTGGATACGTTTTTTGTCTCTGGAAAAGAAGAAACAAGCGTGATTGGCCACAGCAACTGTGTCAGTACGAGAGAGAGAACATATAAGAGTATCAATACCGGTAGTACTAATAAAAATCTTTTCATAAGCGCACTATTTAATTGCCAAACCCTATATAGCGATATGCATGCGTCATTCTTGATTGCCAACGATCAGGTCCGGTAGGAAGATAATTCTCTAAAGAAGCTTGCCATTCCCTTCTAACAACGCCATCAGCCCCCACTGGGTCGTCGAGCCAAATTGCAACATGTCCATCTGGCCCCCAACCATTGTTTGTAGGAAATAAAATATCACCCGGCCTTAATTGGCTAGAATCAGTTATGTTAACAAATTGAAAGTTCGGATTATTCTTAAGATAATCCTCTTGTGTTGGCGTGCCAATATCGGGAAAACTAGGATCAATTGTTGCCTTTACAACGCTAGCTACGTAAATACCACAATCAGCACCATAGAAATTTGTTGCAGTCTTAAGGTAGAGTGGTTCTGCGTGAATATAAAGCTGGTGTTCGGGAGCGCTGGGATTAAGTGTTTGTTGGAAGGGTTTTATGGCAAATCCACGAGCAACGCGCGCGAAGTCGGTATACGTGGTTCCTCCAACCACTCCCCCGCCAATTCCAGCACTTCCTCCAACCCCACCATAATACTGAAGCTTTATACTTGATACATCATTATCCCAATGATCAATAATACAACCATCCGTAAGGCAAATTAGATTGAAGTTAATAAATAATATTCCTGCCTTGTTTCTACTATCTCCGGTTACTTTAGATAAACAGTCCTGCGTTACGTTGCTGTCTAGAAACTTTTGTTTGCACGTATAAGTTGTGCCATGAACTGTTACTTCTATCCATCCTTTGGCCGGCTGGCCAGTATTGTTATTTGGATACTGGAAAAAAGTTGCCTTAGTATTTCCGGTAACAACTGCCATCTGAACCTTGCCATCATAATTACCCACAATGTTTCCAGCAGAATCAATAATTGGTAGGTTGTATAAATTTTCATTTCCCGGGATACTAATTGCAGTTGGGCAATTTTTTGTTATGTCAAAGGGTGGCGTGCCGTCTAATCTAGACAGGTCGTGTAATGCGTAAATGCATACGCCGTTTTGTAATCCTTGCGTCCCGCCTCCTACCGCGCCGGAAAGGGTTGGGAAGTCGGGATTGCTGCAAGCCGGCATGCCCGGAGCGCCGCATATTTTAAACGAACTTTCGCTCGGTGTAAGCAACTGCGGATTGATATTGGCAAGTAAAATATATGATCCGAGCAAGATTACCATGCCAACAAGAACATCGCGAATGCGCTGCTGTGCTTTAAGCCGTTTCCACGGCGAGCCGGTTGAGGTGGCGAGCGTAAACATGGCGACCAGCAGCGCGCCCAACGCCATAAGCCCAGCAAGCCATAGCGCGCCGGCAAAAGCAAACTGCAAAATCTGCGGAATAGTTATACCGCCGGCGATTTGGTCTAGCGTGTTAAGTGTTTGGGGCAGATCTCCAAATCCGGGAATATGTGGGTATTGTAGTTCAAGAGCATTCGCCGAAGGCGAATACAAGAATCCCACAACCAAAAAAAGAGCGAAGAAAAATAGTTTTTGTAAAATTTTTTTAATCATTTATCGTGTTACCGGAGGATTCAAAGGGATTTTCGCTCCATTTGTTCCAAGAGGAACAAAACGATCATAGGTTGCTCCAAAATTTTTTATAAAATTTGGATTATTCGCGCATATAAAATTTTGATTGGGACCGCAGAACCAACGTACCCACTCGGCAAAATCATTAGGGTGTTCGTTGTGAGTAAAGTTGATAAAACAATCAAGCGATTGTTGAAAGGGTACTGTAGATAATACACCGCCCGGAAAACATCCAAACCCGCTGGCCGCATCAACTCCCGGGCTTGATGCGCCAGACTCCTCGGCCCATATAGAAAAAGCAAAAGCCGGATTTATGGAATTAGCTATAGCGGCATCAATAACCCTTTGTCCTAGCTCTTCAACGCGATTGTCAGTGAATCCCATTGTGTCTAAAATATTTTTAGCCCTAGCAAGGTCTACTGCAACAGAAGAGTCTGTATGCGATATAGTATACGTGAGGGGCTGTGGAGGATTGATAACCGCTCCTCCTCCCAATAAACTTACCTTTATACTAGATATATCATCTTCCCAGCGGTCGCCAAAGGAACCACAGCTTGATTCTATACATATATTTTTAAAATTCACGTAAAGCAAACCGCCCTTATTCCTGGGGTCAGAGCCAAGATCGTTTTTACAATCATGTATATCTTGACCTGTATTAGGTTTGCGTCGGCAAGAGTAGTTGGCGCCATCTTTGATGATTTCTATCCATCCTTTGTCGTCTTGTCCTGCATTGTAGTCTCTGTATTGGTAAAAGGTGGCTTTTGTAGTAGTGCCTGTAATGATAGCGAAGTATACTTTACCATCCCAATTTAATGGTCCGCTCGATCCTGGTACAATGCGGGGATTATTAGTTAAATCTGCATCACCGGGCGGGATAATTTGAGCTGGGCAATCTTTTGTGATGTCAAAAGGTGTCCCTAGGTTTATAGGCGTTGTATCTAGCATACACACGCCTGACGTTAGGGATAAAGTTGGGTCTATTTCGCTTCCTCCGCCCAATATGTCTGGGAAATCAGGATTCTTGCATTGAATTGTTCCTCCTCTGCCATCGGGCGCGCCACAAATACGGAAATACTGGCCACCCAAGGTTAATAATTGGGGGTTAAGAAGGCCAAGGACGATGTATACGCCAAGCAGAATTACCACACCAATCATCACATCCCATATTCTATTTTTTGCATTCATTTGTTTCCATGGCGCGCCTTGGGACGTGGCATACATAAATCCTGCTATAATAAGCGCCCCAAACGCCATTAGCCCCGCGATCCACAGTGAAAAAGCCAGCACGAATTGGACAAGCTGACCAATTCCAAGCGCGCCGCTATTGTAAAGCGTATTTAAATCCCCAAATCCCGGAATGGTGGGATATTGGAGCTCAAGAGCACGCGTGGGGGGAGCAATAACACTGAAAAGAATACTAGCTAAAAATATATATATTTTTTTATTTAGTTTAATCATATTTAATTTATGTTTTGTGCAAATGACTGGTAAGCTTGATATAGCGTATCCCAGTCACGATGGAATATGTGGTCCATTCCTCGGTCGCGATCACCGTCACCGTTATCAGTAGGTGTTGCCATAAATCCCCACTGACAGTAAAATCCTGTTCCTGCGGTAAAGGCTTTTTGCATGTCATCGCTGATATTTTGAGAACGGTCGTCATTTGGTCCCGCGTTAAAACCCGCCTCATCAAGTATATAGGGTTTATTTTGCTGTTGGGCAATCCATAAATCTTGATCATTAAATCCATTATAGGAGTGAGCGCCAACGAAGTCGAAAGAATTATAAAGATCAAGCGCTTGATCTTGAGATAAGCCCGCCTGCTCTGTTTTTTCTAAACCTGTTCCTATCAAATGATATGGATCTTGTTTTCGTATTTCATCAGCCATATTTTTCATAAAGGCAACTAAATCTTCATTGTTTCCTCCCTGAAGAGTGTTGTTGCGCAACTCATTACCTACTTGCCATGCAAATATGCCAGGATGCCTGCCGCCTCCTATTTGTTCTGTGATAAGGCGTACCCATGGCAGGTAGTTTTGTCTAAAACCTTGTTTAAACCACTGTGGATTGAGCACCGCAGGTATGTTGGGCGAGCCATCAGATTGATAATACGCATCGTCTCCTGGTGGGGAAAAACCAGTTTGGAACCAATCGGTTAGTGCAACAATAACTCGCATATCGTATTGATAATAGGCCTTATCGAGAAAAATTCGTACACGATCCACTGATTGTTGCGGAGTGAGAGAATTGTTCGCCCCAAACAGTCTTATGACTTTCACACCCATTGCTTTTGCAGCGGCAAGCTGGGTATCTTCTGTGCCACCCGCTTGTTGTACATATCCTACACCAGCGCCATAGTGCGCCAGTCCCCTATTGCTTATGCAGATACCTCGAAAAGGGGTTGTTCCCAGGACAAAATTTTTGCCATTACTACTAACCACTCCAGCGATAGGCGCCGACGAATTTCCTGGTGGTCTTCCATTCCCACCTCCACTCGACCCACCTCCTCCGGTGGTTCCTCCTCCCCCGGCCGCGCCTCCGCCAACTCCAAGCGCGCTTGCCCCGTCGCAAAAATAGAAATCTTCATTGCGGCAGGTTTGGGTATCTGTGCGCGTAGCTGTGTCGGGGCAGCAAAAGTCGCTGCTGCTACAGTAAACATTTTCGTGTATCGCTGATTTTTTCTTTGTTTCGTTACAAGTGGTAAGCCAAAGGTTGTGAGGAGTAGCGGGGTCATAGTTTGCAATTGCAAGCACTCCCAGAGGATCAATTTGTTCGGCAAGATACGCCAAGCTTGCTGTGGAGTTTGCGTCTGTGCCAAGCGCCTGAAGCCGGGCGCGAAAGGCGTTAAGCTGGGCAAGCTTCGCCCATGTATCTGGTGAGCAGGATTTGTCGTAATTATTGTACGCGCCACCCTGCCTATTTTCGCAATTTCCAGCCGCCGTGCCAATACCCGCAGAACAGGTTGTGGACGAGGGGCATACAAACTGGGTGTTTGAACACGAGCACGCGTTGATGGCATTAGATATGGAATTGATATTATCAATAAGCGCCTGTTCTTTTTGTAATAATTCCGGAATTTTTAGTGTCAGTCTTCTAAAAGTCGTATGGTCTGTGTTGCCGCAAAAATAATCAGTACTCTCAGCGCAGTCAGTGCAGTTTTTTGCCAAATCAGAGAAAGGTACTGCCAGCGAATAATTTAATAGCTCGCCCGAAATAGTCACGCACGATTGAATTTGCGCACGTATTGGTTTAATCTCGTTATTCCAAAAAGTGCGAAGGTCGTTAAGAATATTAATTGTTTCTCCAAGCAATGTATTGGCTGTACCGCGAGCTGCGCATGGCTCCGGGCTTCCTCCAGATGACTGTGTGCAGGGATCTGCGACGCATGTAGACGGCGGCTGGCACTCCCAACCGCAAGAAGTGCAATCTTTCCCGCAAGACCTGCATATGTAAGCGCCCGGAGTATAGGGGGTGGGTGTTATCCCTTGGCACGCGCTTGCGGAACAGCCCGCGAGTCCATCTTTTACTTTGGTTACCAGACCGTTGTAGATTAGCCCATCCGGCAGAGAATTATACATATCTTGTATTAACACATCCGTGTTATCAAGCGCTTTCCCCAACGCGTATTTTGAAAATTGGCTGCCGGGAGCAATGGTATTGGGAATATTAGGCGAAATTGTTGATACGGAAATATCAGGGAACGCCGGTGCTTCGCGAAAACCCAGGGTGGTCAGCTGAGGATTTATGAAATTTAAAAAAATTACCGCGCCAAGCAGCATCAGTATGCCTACGATAATGCTAATGATATGGTTACGAGCCGCAAGGCGTTTCAAGGGCGTTTGTCCGCTTGTGGCAAGCTGGAAACCGATCATAATTATTCCCGCAACAGCCACTAAACTGCCTACGCCAAGCGATGCGTTAAAAATAATTTTAGTAATTTCGCCGATTGTAAGAGTATCTTTAATTGGTAAAAAGGAAGGATATGAAAGCTCCAGCGCTTGAGCTGGATGAACGACAAAAAGGCCGAAGATGAGCGCTGTGGCCAGGTAAGGCAATGCATCTATAATTTTTTTAAGCATCGGCAGATTGCATTAAAAACATAATTACGTTTATTGTCCACAAAGGCAGCGTTGTTCCTACTAGTGGAACATATTCCGCTAGCATCAATGGCGCGCGGCGTTTGAGAAACTTACTTAATCTTCCAGTTGTGTTTACTCCTCCCCCGCCTCGCGTGTACATCCACCCTCCTAAGACTATTGTAAATAAAATATCTGGTATCCACGCGATGATTTCACCTATTCCAAAGAATATATTTAACGCGAGCAAAATAAATCCAATAAAATCAGCAAACATCGCGGTGGTCAACATTAAAATTCCCTCGGGATTGAAGGGCGTTGGCCTGGAATGGCTGGATTGTTGGACTTCTTCGGGCATAGGACGGTACTTATCTCAAATCTCAAAACTCAAATCGCAAAACTGAATCTCAAATCGTAAAACTACCGACCGAGTAAGATTTTAGTTTTGCGATGTAGTTTTGAGATTTACCATTTGAGATTTGAGATAATATATACTATTATCTCTGCACTTGCTATTGTGCAACTTCTTCTGCGGGTTCATTTTCCAACTCCTCCCTCGCTTTTTCTATCTGCAATAATTGCACCGGGTCAGATGTAATTATTTGGTCTTCAGTGTAAGAGGCAATAACCTTAATTGCCACATGTTTTGTGCCTGCAAAGAAGAGTCCCTCCCCCACCGCGCCCTCAAGCAGTAAGTATTTTTCTTCATCCGTGAGGTGAAAGGTATTTTGCACAACATCGATAGAGGCGGGCGACTGCTTTAGCAAAAGCTGTAGTGATGAGTTAGTCACAATGGGTTTACCGTAATTAGACACCATAAAATCGCTAACATCTTGGCTGATAGTAGTAAGCCCCATGTAGTATTTGCGGCAGCGCTTGGCGATGGCATAAAGAAACGCCGCGCTATTTTCGTGTTGCATCATCCACCACGCCTCGTCAATAATTAACACGCGTTTTTTGAGAGTTCGGCGAATTGTGTCCCAAATGTAGTGCAGAATGAGAAACATGGCGACGGGGCGAAGTTCGTCTTCCATGTCGCGGATATTAAATACCACAAGCTGGCTATCAAGATTTATATTCGTCGGCTGGTTCAAGAATCCAGCGTAAATTCCTTCCACATACGGTTGTAGGCGCAGAGCAAGCGATTCCGCTCCCTCAATATTTTGTAACACCGTATAAAGATCACCCATGCGCGGCGGTACTATTCCTTCAAAATTTTCTCTTTCTGGAGTTATGTCACGCGAGGCGTATGTTTGGGTTATTGCTTGATCGAGCAAGGATTCTTCTTCTGGTGTCATGGTTCCTAGCATAACTTTCACCAGGCCCATTAGGGTTACGACGGTACTGCGCAGCACATCAGACGCATTTTCATCGGTACCAACCGGTGGCAGGTCAAAAGGATTAATATGATGTTCGGACGTTAGCGAGAGTTTGAAAAACGACCCGCCGACAGTTTCTGCAAGATATTGGTATTCGTTTTCAGGGTCAATTACCAGTACGTCGTCGCCAAACATTAAGGAGCGCAATATTTCTAGCTTAATAGCATAGCTTTTTCCAGCACCAGATTTTCCAAAAACTACAGCGTTGGCGTTCTCCAAAGAGAATCTATCAAAAAGAATTAAACTGGAGTTGTGGCGATTAATGCCATACAATATACCCTTGTCTGCCGTTAAATCAAAAGAAACAAAGGGAAATATTGATGAAAGCGGGCTGGTATTTAAGCTGCTATATATAAGAAGCTCATCAAACAGAACCGGCAGAGAGGAATTGAATCCAGCTGTTTGCTGATAAAGAGCGGGTTTCATGTACACCATGCGGCTTTCAAGCACCGCGCGAACCTCAGACTCTATCTGCTCAAGTCCTTTTTCTGAAGTGGCATAAATAGTAATGTATAAGCCAAACTTAAACATTTTTTCTTCCGCTTGTTGAAGCTTATCGCGCAGTTCTTCAATATTTTGGTAGGCGGCATCAAGGATAGGGTCGCGTATCAGGCCTTTTTCCGAACGCTCCATCAGGTCTGCTTCAACCGAAGTAATCTGCCGCTCAAGGGTTTTTAATATCTGTTCTGTGGACAATGGGTGGATAAACATTGAAACATCCACTGCATTACCCATGTTTATTATCGGCGAGAACCAGTTAGTGGTTAAAAAACGAGGATAGCTGAATACAAAAAGCGTTCTCGCGTAGCTGTCGCCGAGTTTTATGAAAGAGGCGTTAATTTCAAGCGCGGCAGGCGCTATAATATCGCGCAGAGTTTGCAGTTGCTGTTTGTTAGCCTCTGGGCTCTGCGCAAGCGCGTTTTCAAATTGTTGATTGGTATCTTTTGGCATGAGTTATATTCAAATTAACCTCATCTAACAGTTTAGGTGTTTTTTGGTTAGTAAAATAGTATCTCAGATCTCAAATCGTAAATCTCAAAACTGAAATTTAAATCTCAAAACTACACGTGAAGATTTTAGATTTGAGTTGTAGATTTGAGATTTAAGATTTGAGTTTTGAGATAACTTTATTCTGGTGCGGTATAACTTTCTTCAAGAGGTTTCATCATAGCGCGTTTTTTAAGGCCTTGTGGGTTATATAGATTCCAGAAAAGGACAATCAGCTCTTCTGTTTCAAGTTGTTTGGTAAGTAAGCCCATGCGATGAAGACCAGCCGCGACAAAATCTAGGCGTTGTTCAAGCTGTGTGCGGTAATGAGCAAATTGTTGTTCCTTTAATTCTTCGCCCCCGCCGCCAATACCGAACATTCCCAGCAATCCCTTCCCTCCCCCGCTGGTTATAGCACCTTGCTCAAAAGGGTTTAGAGGAGCTACGACAAAAAAATCAGTGGAGACAATATTTGTGGTTTCAACAAATTCTTTTATAAACTTGCGATACTCTTGTGTCTGTATGCGTAAAAGGTCGTTATTTTGACGGGATTCAAGATCGGCAAGCGTGGCGATATATTCATCAATATTTAAGAATCGCGAATTGATGAATATCTGTATGTCAAAATCAAGTGAATTCAGAAAGCTTTGAAACGCGAAGATAATCGCGTCTTGCTCTTCCTGCGATTTTAACGCGAAGTTGATGCTGGACACGCGAAGCACGCCGCGCATTCCCCCGCCCTTGAGGATGAGGACGCCATCGCGGATTGCGTCAATACGGACAAAGTTTTGAGTGGAGAAAGCCATAACAATTTAAATTACAAAGTCCAAATTACAAATGTCAAAGTAATGTCAAAGTTTAAAGTTTTGACATTTGGCATTTAGTCATTTGAAATTGATTTGTAATTTGACATTTGGATTTTGAAATTTATTTTTTGTCTATCCTCTGTGCCAACTGTTGTATCTGTTCTCGAGTAACCGAAGCACCCGGCCGAGCAAACTGACCCACCTCTTTTTTGATCTTAGTCGGTGTTTCCGCTTGTTTTTGCGGCGCTCTAGTCCATACGTATACGCGCGGCGAGACAGTAAAGGTAAGGAAATTCATGAAAAAATCAGCAAAGGGTTTCTCGTTTACGCGTACAAAAGCAAGCACAAGAGTCACGATTGAAATAATTATCGCGACAGGGAAGAAAAGAAAAGACTCTAGTATAAAATATAGGCCGACAATAACCGCGCCCGCCCCGACAACCGTTAGTGTTTGGGGCAAGGTGAGCGATGCGAGAATTTTCTCCTCAAGATCAATGAATTTTGGGACTTGGAATTGCTGCATACTTAAGATTGAGTACCCACGTCTTCTTCGGCGGCGCGGGGTATGTTATGAGTCTTCCTAAGATAGTCGCCAATTTTTACAAAAAGTTTATCGCGAACCTCGTATGCTAATTGTCTAGCAGTAGTTTCAGGAAGTCCAAGCTCTACCTGAAGAGTTTCGCGATATTTCTGGACAGGAATTAAACCCATAATTACATAATCGGTTATTTGCGAGAAGGTATAAACTTTATCTGGTATGTTGTATTCTCGCACTAGATAAAAAAATAGATCTGTTAGATTCTCATCCCAAAGTAAATCCTTAACTTCATCTGGAAGGTCTCTATATTGCAGCCAAAATTGTTCTTGAGAATAATTGGTAAGCATCGCATTATGGCATTACGTTCCTCTCTTATTGTATATTTGTTGAAGTATCTTAATATAAGCCGCTCGTCGTGCTGGCGAAGGTTCATCTTGTATAGCATCGTTTACAGCCTTTCGATATCGTTCAAGATTTTCCGGCGTTTCGTTAAGATTGTACGTGGCTTCAGTCTGTTCTACTTGCGCGCGTAAACGATTTTGTTGTTCTTCTAACTCGGCCTTGTACTGTTCTTTTTGTGCTTGCTCCGCTTCTTTTTTAGCCGCTTCTGCTTTGGTGACAAAATTAGCGTTTTTACCACTCTCTGATGTAGGCGGAGTTGGCGCAGGCGTTGGCTTAGAAACAAAATCTCCCTCTGGTGTTCTTGTAATATTATGTTGCTCCATTATTCTATCAAGGTCTTCCTGGCTCATAGATTCACCAGTAGTAGCCGTTGGTAGTGGAGGAGGTGTTTGTACTGAAGGGGGAGTTTGAACTGGAGTAGCGGCCGTAGGTTTTGGAGAGCTTGGTGGTGTAGGCGGCGGAGTTGGCGCGGGTGTTGGACCAGATGGTGGTTGTTGCCATGGAGGAACAATAGTTCCAGGTTGGCTTGCGCCTCCTGCTCCAGGAGTTGCGCCGGGCGTTCCTTCACCCGCAGTCGTGCCACCACTCCCCGGAGTTGGTATATACATATTAGGTATTCTCGGGTCGATTTGTTGCGCCTGGAAAGTTGCTGTAAATTGAGCAAACTTTTTATTTTCATTATTAAACTTCAGAAGCGCCGCAGGGTCGTTATATATTTTAATAAGCTGATCAACCACCGCATCCATAACATCCGGGTTATAGTTATCATGAATGTTTCTTAAATGCGTTGCTTGAATACCCCATACCCAATCTGCCACATTATTCTTTATTTCATCAGGAGAGATTTTATCTGGATCAAACCTGCCAGGAGTAGGGATTTTGTTTACTTTTTTCGGCGCCATTCCTCTAGCAAGACCAGCACCCATAGCCGCGCCAGCTGGACCTAGGCCAGCTAATTGTTTTTGTGCAAATGGCACAGATCCCTTAACCGCTTCCCCTGCTTTTTTCTTGCCAGCCGTGTATCCCGCCTTGGCTTGAGATTTAACATATTTGCCAGCCGTCGTAGCGCCAGGAACTTGACCTAATACACTACCAACTTTTCCTGCTACCGTGCTAGCCTTTGTTTTAGCGCCAGCATAAGCCCCCCCAATTTTTTGACCTACAGGAGTGCCGGCAATTCTGGTTTTTGCCGCGCGATAGCCCGTGCGGCCAACACCAACAGTAGCTCGGCCAGTTTTCTTTCCCATCCAAGTACCTGCCGCAGTTCCCCATTTTGTGCCATTGCTGACGATAAGCTTTGATCCTACCGCGCTAAATGAGAAGCTGATCATGAACCCGACGAACAGTGTGCCGATTGCAAACAGTAGCATGATGGCATTGCACATATTGGCATTCTGCAAAATGGTGAGGCCAGTTCCAGTCGTCGCATCATACGCTGTAATTGTATTGTATGATCCAGTAATGCCAGAGGGATTAGTAAAGGAAAAGTTAGTACACAGCGCGTTTCCTGATGCAATGAATCTCGCCGCCAGCCAGTAGAATAGTCCCAGTGGAATGGGTAATATTGCCCACTGGAAAAAATTACCCCACCATTGGCTAAAGTATTTTCTTGTTTCAGGAAGAATATATGCTACAAACGCAAGCGGTGAGATGATAACCAGAATCCACACAGCAAGAATTCGTATGAGTATGAGCAGAGACATTGCTACAAACGCGGCTATTGAAAGAATATGGAAAATCACATCAACCAAAGCTTGGGCGAATACTCCAAACGCGACGCCGACGTCACCGGTAAATATTGTTTTAAGAGCCGTTAGCCATATTGAGCCAAGTGTGCTGAACGCGGGCAAGAAAAGCTTCCATCCCCCGCCAGCTCCACCAGCATCAAAAAATATTTTTGTAAGAATGTTTGTGACATCTATAATAAAGCCAGTTATTACGGGTGTGAAGTTAATGAGTAGCGCAATTCCAATAAAGGGTATTAAAAGTTTTCGCCATCGTTCCGTTCCCAATTCCAGTATTGTGCTAACCGCAATTGCAATTAGCACAAACACAAGTCCTATATTTGCCAGATCGCGCATCACGCCCCACGCGATTGTAATAACAGTGTTCGCAGCCGCCGGGTTTGCGGGGGTGTAGGGGACGGCAAGAGAAAAATTAATTATTGCGTCCATCACAGCGCCCATAATAATTGCAAAAACGGTAAGTATCGTACTGATGATGACAAGAATGGTTGTTACGATTGCAACAAGTAACGCAGTGAGGCGAGATGCAAAGAACCCAACTATAGCATCGTAGAATGCATCTCCAATAACATTGGCAGAAGCTATGTGGGTTGGCATCAACAGACCAATAGAAACTAAACAAAACAAGGATAACAAAATTACCGCAGTGCTTTGTGTGGAATGCTTGGTGAAAAATTTCACTATAGATTTCATCACTATCTATTGTAGCACAAGAGTGCCTGTGCTGATTACAGTGGATATCTATTGACGAGAGTTTTCCACTCGTTAAGCGATAATGTTTCGGGACGGCGAGTTTGTTCAATATCGTTTTGAGCAAGCCATATCGTTATTTTTTCTTTTGGCAGGCCGAGCCCTTGCGATAAGGTTTTTTGTAGCTGTTGGCGCGGGTGTGCAAACCCAGCTTTGGCGATTTTGAAGAACAACGGAATATCTTTTTCTGCTATGACTGGGCTAGGATAGACATCCACAACTAATAATGCGGAATCAACTGTAGGTTGCGGCCAAAAAGCGCCCTTGGAAACTATGCGTACAATAGTAGGGTTGCCATATAATTGCACGGAAAGAGCCAAAAGATTCATCCCGTTAGAGGTAGAGCGGCGCTGTGAGCCCTCGCGACCTCTAACGGGATTCATGTCTGGGGTCTTTGCGCAAATCTTCTGCGCTACTTCTTTTTGGATAATAACAGCGATTCGACTTGGGCGAATCGGCTCTTCATCAAGGAATTTACGGAATAGACGGGCTGTTAAATAATAAGGAGGCGTTCCGACGAGTTTGTAGTCCTGTATTCTGTATTCCGTATTCTGTATTCTCAGTGCGTCGCCCTCGATAATTTCTATATTCTTATAGTTTGCCGTTTGCTCGCGCAGAATAGGAATTAATGCGCGATCTTTTTCAATTGTCACGACGCGGCCAACGTATTTTGCTATTTCTGTCGTAACCGTGCCTAGTCCGCCGCCTATCTCAAGCACTGTATCGTTTTTATCTAGCTGTGCCGCGGCGATTAGAGCGTTAAGAATATCTTGATTAACCAAAAAATTCTGCCCAAGCCGCTTGTTTGGCATTAAAATATCATGTTGCAGGTAGATTTCTTTGATTTCAGAGGGCGTTAGCATAAGCAATCAACGAATAACGAATCCTGTGCGAATATACGAATACTCCACTGTAGTCAATTCGTTTATTCGTAACGGATTCGTTATTCGTTGATGATTAAGATTGTTATCCCCACTCAATCACCTCCTCTTCCCCACTATCGATATGGTCAATTGGGCGAAAGTCGATGAGGTGTTCCGGTATATCAAACAAGAAAGACGACGGCGGGTTAGCGTGCACCGAGCCAAACACCATGCGGGTACGGGCAAAGGTGAAGTACAGGCGCTGTTTGGCGCGTGTAATGCCTACATAGCAGAGACGGCGTTCTTCTTCAAGCTCTGATTGTGAAGTAGCGCTGCGGCTGTGCGGGAAAACTCCCTCCTCGCAGCCGGCGATAAACACTACGGAAAATTCAAGGCCCTTGGCGGCGTGAAGCGTCATAAGAGAAACGCGATCCTTGTTATAGCGACCATCCGCCTCCTGCACCAGAGCCACTTTTTCTAGAAACTGGGTTAATGCCTCTCGGGGCGGCGTGTCTTTGTAGAATTCAGCCGCGCTGATGAGTTCGCCTATGTTCTCCCAGCGCTCTTCCCCCTCTTTAGTACCATCACGTAGATACTTTTCATAACCCATTTCCTTTGCCACCTTTGTAATTAAAAGATGTGGTGGTGTTGTTTGCATCTCACCGCGCAGAGTTTCTATCTGTTCCAAGAAGCGCGTTGCTTGCGTTGGTTCTTTGTCTGAACCAATTTTTTCCCGCGCTACCTTGCCAATGCCGCGAGGAGGTGTGTTTATAATACGGTTCAACGCGGCAATGTCTTTAGGATTAGCCAGTAACCGCAAATACGAGATTATATCTTTAACCTCTTTGCGCTTGTAGAACTGCACGCCGCCTATTAGCACATAAGGAAAATCGTATCGCAAAAATGCCTCTTCCAGGGCGCGCGATTGGGCGTTTGTTCGATATAGTATTGCGCATTCAGATAGCGGTACACGCAGTTCGCGCACGGCACGTTCAATCTCTGCGATTATATACCCCCCCTCTTCTTGTTCATTGTCCAACTCTTTTAGAATAATTTTTTTTCCTTCGCCATTGTTTGTCCAAAGAGTTTTTTTTGTTTTGTATTGGTTGCGATCAATTACTGCGGTTGCGGCATCAAGAATAATTTGGGTTGAGCGGTAGTTTTGGTCGAGAATAACCACTTTGGCATCGGACCAGTCTTTTTCAAAGCGCAAAATGTTGCGGAAGTCGGCTCCACGCCAAGAATAAATGCTTTGGCTGTCATCCCCAACGCAGCAGACATTATGGTGTTTTTGTGCTAGCTGGCGGATAAGTTTGTACTGCGCGCCGTTAGTGTCTTGGTATTCATCTACTAATATATATTGGAATTGATTTTGGTAGCGTTCCAGCACGTCGGGGTTTCTCTCAAATAAAAGCACGGTCTGAAACAAGAGGTCGCCAAAATCCATGGCATTGTGATCTTTGAGTGTTTGTTGATATATAGGATAAACCTTAGCCACAAGGTTTTTAGGATAATCGGTGGCTATATTTTCAAATTCAATAGGCCCCAGCAATTCGTCTTTGGCGCGGCTGATGGTATCCATAACTTTTTGAGGCGGATGTTCTTTGACCGACAGCTTTACTCGATCCATTGCATTTTTAATAATGCGCAGCTGGTCATCATCATCATATACAGTAAAATGCGGCGTATAACCGAGTAGACTGCCGGTATCGCGCAGAATTTTAGCGCAGATACTGTGGAATGTGCCCATCGCAGGCGCGCCCCAAAGGGGCGCGCCTGCGATGCAAAGTTCATTTTGGCGCAAAAGCGCATTCACCCGTTCTTTCATTTCCCCCGCCGCTTTGTTGGTGAATGTCACCGCTAGAATGTGATGCGGGGCAATGCCTTGTTGGATAAGATGGGCAATGCGGTGCGTGATGGTTTTGGTTTTACCAGATCCAGGACCTGCAATAATAAGAAGCGGCCCGTTTATAATAGAAGCCGCTTGTTTTTGTTTGTCATTTAGGGAATCCAGGAAATTTTCCATAATTTTAATCATATCGTACTGGTGGTGTTTTTCCAAATTTAATAGTTTGCGATTACCTTAAAAAAGTATCTTAGGGCGCGTGCGTTCGCGCACGCGCCCCTTCGTGTTTTATCCACCCGTCCAAGGCTTGACCTACCAGCTACCAAAATGCTAGGATACTAAAGTTAAGGCAAATGCCTTTTTTGTTTGCAATTTTGTTCTTCAGTCGGTCGTTCGAGTGAAAGACTTAAAGCCACAAACTCCTTTAGGCGTACATATGGGCGCAAGAGGATTTTCAAGGCCTATTCGCAAAACCATACAACATTCTGTGTCCGCGGACGCCCCTAGGGGAGCAGCAGTAAGCGCGCTACAAAGCGTGCAAGCTGTTACCACCAAGGGGATCGCATCGCGGGTAGAGAACTACATAACCATTCCACATAAAGAGTTGCCACGTTTTTTCCCAAACACTCTTAAAGGAATGATTCTTACCACAGCGCATCGTTTTTTGCGCTTTGTTGCGTATAATGCGGCGTGGTCAGGAATTGGCGCCATTGTGCTTGTTGTGGGTGTTGGTAACGTCATACAGCCGCAGTTTCCAGTAGATTTTGGATTTATTCGTGATGTTGGTCAAGAAAATTTTGTTCAAGAGGTAGAAGCCATGCCCAAGATGACCGTGGTAACACCCATACTTACGCCAAGTTTGTTTTTTGTGAGCGGATATAATTCCGTGCCCGGCGCAGATATAGAGGCTTCTATATACAGGGGCGTAGGCGGACCAGCGGATAATGAAATATTTATTTCAATAGAAGATGCCACGGTGGTTGCCTCCTCTTCTCCGCTTACCATTGCAGCATCGGCAAATCAACGTAAGAAAATTGAAAAATACATTGTGCAAGATGGCGATACGCCCTCTAGTATTGCGGCAGCTTTCGGTATTACCACAAATACGCTTCTATGGGCAAATAGTTTAAGGGATGGCGATTATATTCGCCAAGGGCAGGAACTTAGTATATTGCCTGTGTCGGGCGTAAGCTACCAAGTGAAGAGTGGTGATACTCTTTTATCTATATCAAAGCAATTTAATGGTAACGCAAGCGCAGTTATTGCGTATAATAAACTTGCCTCAAGTGGCGACTTGAGCGCTGGTGAAACTATTATTATTCCCGATGGAGAGATGCCTAAACGTCAATATGCTTTGGCGTCTTCGCGAGTATATACTTATGGAGGGCAAGATTTGGGCGGTTACTTTTTAAAGCCAGCCGCGGGCTATATTAGTCAAGGGCTTCATCCTAATAATGCCGTTGATATCGCAAATGCTTGCTGGACTCCTGTTTATGCTGCTGCAGAGGGTACGGTTGTTATTGCTGATTCTTACGGATGGAATGGTGGATATGGGCAATATGTTCGCATTCGTCATCCCAACGGAGTTGAAACAGTTTATTCTCATGCTATTAAGTTAGTAGTATCAGCCGGTCAAAAAGTTACGCGCGGGCAACTTATTGAATATATGGGTGAAACGGGTCGCGCCACGGGATGCCATGTGCACTGGGAAGTTTATGGAGCAAAAAACCCCTTAAGATAAGAGGTTTTTGCTCCATAAACTTGGCCGCAAAAGCGGCCGGGGTAGTTGTGGTGACCTCAGTTTTTTGCCCGAGACGACTTCATATGCTTATGAAGTCGGTGAGAAATATTTGGCGTCGCCACAACGGTACCTTGGTGTTAATATTTTATGGAGCAAAAAACCCCTTAAGATAGAACAGAATACAGAATACAGAATACAGAATACAGAATACAGAATACAGAATACCAACTGTTTAGTAGGTTTCTGCTTCTTTCCTAATATACCCCAATGCCTCTGTAAGATGCGGCACGAGTATTGCTTCTGACGCGGCAAGGTCTGCGATCGTTCGCGCAACTTTGAGTAAATTGTGATATCCGCGGGCGGAAAGGCCAAAAGAGTTTACCGCGCGTTCAACAATGTGCTCAGAATCACCACTAAGAACGCAGTATTTTTTAATCAAAGGCAGAGTCATTTCGCTGTTTGTTTTTGTTGCGAGTCCTGTAAAGCGCTTGTTTTGTATGTTGCGTGCTTGATTTACTCGAGTCTGTACAATAATAGTGGATTCACCAAGTATAGTTGAGGATAGGACCTCATATGTTTGCGAAGGAACCCAGACGTGAATATCTATGCGGTCGGCAATCGGCCCAGAAAGTTTTCGTTGATACATCATAATTTGCGACGGACTGCACACGCAAGGGTGTTTGTCATCATTGCGATAGCCGCAGGGGCAAGGGTTTGCCGCCGCAACAAGCGTAAAGGAAGCGGGATAGTGTATAGTGCCCTTGCTTCGCGCCACTGTTATTTTGCGCGATTCAAGCGGTTGACGGAGACTTTCTAACACATCGCGATGAAATTCAGGGAATTCATCAAGAAACAAGACGCCGCGATGGGCCATGGTGATTTCGCCAGGTAAAAGATTGGACCCGCCGCCAAGCAAAGCCACCTCAGAAGAAGAATGATGTGGCGAGCGGAACGGGCGATCGTAAACAAGCGGGGAATCGGGATTTAATTCTCCTTTTATGCTTGTAATTTGAGTAACTTCAAGCTGCTCCTCTCGTGACATTGCGGGCAAAATACCTGCCATGGCGCGTGCAAGAAGAGTTTTGCCGGAACCAGGGGGACCTTGCATTAATACGTTATGGCTACCAGCTGCCGCGATTTCTATAGCGCGTTTTGCTTGATGCTGGCCTTGAATCTGACCGATGTCGGGCAATGATTGCTGATACGATTGTTTGGGCGCGATGTTTTGTGGCGGCGTGAAATGCTCGTTATGCTCCAGCAGGCGTATACATTCATTGAGATTTGAGGGAGCTTCAACAACCATGTTCCCGACAAGCGATGCCTCGGCGGCGTTTTCGCGCGGAACAATAAGCCGCGCGATTTTCTTTTGTCTAGCGCAGAGGGCCATAGACAACGCGCCGCGTACAGGGCGTAATGTGCCGTCTAGACCAAGCTCGCCCATTATTAATGTGTTTGCATCAATAGGTTTTATTTGTTTAGACGACACAAGAAATCCTAAAGCCATTGGTAAATCAAAATGTGTCCCCTGTTTCTTTATATCAGCAGGCGCAAGGTTGATAATAGTGCGTTTATTAAAACTGCGAGGCGGTTTAAACTTACTGTTTTTTAAGGCGGAAGACATTCGTTCTTTTGCTTCTTCTACCGCTTTATCGGCGAGGCCAACGATATGAAAAGCATGGAGGCCGACGTGAACGTCGACCTCCGTATGAATAAGACGGGAATGAAGCCCATCAATGGTTGCGGATAGAATAGTTGCGGGCATGAATTATGCGCGACGAGCGCTGCAATCGCGGCAAAACTTCGCCTCGGGATATGCTTGTAATCGTTTTATATCAATAGGTTTACCGCAATGCTCGCAAGCGCCATAAGTTCCTTTCTCAATTTTTTCTAGCGCGTTACTTATCGCTTGCAGGCGCAACTCCAGGCTATGCTCAATGGGAAGATTTGTCGCGTATTCTTCAACTTCATTCGCCGCCTCTTCAAGGCTGGCATCGTTGTCGTAGCTTGGAAACCGCGCATCCCAGTCCCCTTTTAGGTTGGGATCTTGCGATGCAAAAGATTCTAAGCTCTTGCCCAGGCTAGCCTTAAGCCCAACAAGTTTTTCTTTTAATTCCGTAATGTCTTTAGTAGAAAGTATTTCCATAATATTTATTGTACGCAAAGAGAATAAAAATACAATAGAACAGAGAACAGAGAACCATGAGCAATAACAAATGAAAAGCCACTCGTATGTTACGGGTGGCACGGATGAAAGAACAGATATATAAGAAATTTCTCAGAGATGCAGGAGATCCCCTTGCACATAGTGTTGGGTTCGTGCATCTCTGAGAGAAAGAGTCTTTTTCGTTTCCTCTTAAAGCGAAATGACTTTATTGGTTTGCCAATTGGGGGTATGTCCCCGATTCGTCGGACAAGAGGTCAGAACAACCTGCGTCCAATGAGCAAACCAATTGAAACAAAGAACTGTTACATATACATAATAACATTTATAATAATTTACATCAAGCACCAGTTATCCACAGGGTGAATCTCTAGTACGTAGTGAGTAGTCCGCGCGTCTTCGGCGCGTTATTCTACTCACTACTCATTGGTTGGAGTAAAAGTGCTCTTCTAGTAATTTACTGCGAGAAAAAGGGTAATGAAAAAGCAGGGTATTGTCGTCAATAATCATTTGTACCGGCTCCAGTTGTTTTTCATTGACACTGTGAACTATTCGCATCCTTTGGAAGTATCGCGCGCTTTGTTCAAGCATTACTCCAATTCCGCATGAGTTCATTATAAATTCAATAGTCAATTTTATTGCAAGTAATAAACGAGCTGGCTTAAATCCAAGCGCCGCGATTTTAGAGTTGTTGATTAGGGGCATATATTGAAGCATCCATTCATTTGTCTCGCCAATTTTTTTGAAATTATCTTGACCCCAATATGGCATTGCGGCTGCATAAATATGGGCAGTAGAAAGTATTTGGGGGTTGAGATGCGCGCTAGCTTTAGAAATATTGTTGCTATCTATGCTTATATAGTGGTTAAGGCATATTTGGTCACAAATAAGGGTTTTGTGTCGGTATTTGCCAAGCAGCCATGTAAACATTCCCACAAGAAATCTTGTGAGCCAAACACGACCCGGAGCGCTTGCGATAAGAACATCAATATCGCTATCAGCCGTTGCGCTATCACGCACAACAGAGCCGGTTAACGTAACCACGCGCACGTAAGGAATATACGGATAGAAACGCGCAATTTGTTGAAATACACGTCGTTTCTCAACGCTTATTTTTCTCGAGCGTATTCTTTGCCAGTAAGAATTTTTTGGAGATTCGATTAAAAAGAAATAACCGTTTGATTCTATAATTTTTTTTTGCGCGATAAGTCCGTCGAGAGTTTTAAAGATTTCTTGCAGCGAAATTCTGTGTTTGTCCTGTTGATTTTTGTCTTGTGGCGCCCAAGTCAAATAACGCATCAGCTCAAGCGGAGTCAGCGCGTATAAATGAAGCGGCTTGTAGTATGTAAAAGTCGCAAGCAACGCTCTTTCGAGGTTAATTCTATCCATAACCAACTAATAATCATCAACGAATAACGAATCCACTACAAATAAACGAATTAACTGGTCGAGTATTCGTAAATTCGTACACGATTCGTTATTCGTTGATTATTTACCCACCAACTGGTCAAGCGCAAAATACGCGGAGTTTTTAGATGTGGCAATGAGCAGATAATCGTTAACTAGCGCGTAATTTAACCCCGTGGGGGAAATGGGCATATTGTTGTAGCGAACAATAATTCCAGCAGGATAGCTAATAGAAAAACCAGTGTAATTTGCTGTTTTCCAGCCCGTTGTTTGATCAAAAAGCGGAGAACCTAGAATAATAGGCATAAATAGCTGAACCAGGTTTTGTTCTTGATCGGAAATTGTATTTTGTACGGCAGTTTCGTGCGCGGGTAAAATCTTGAATATAATGCCAAGGCGCGACGAATAGCAGGAGATGTCAAAATTATTTATTTCCGTACATTTATTCTTTTCTTCCTCGCCAGGCGTATATATATAAAGCATGGGCGCGGGATCAAGAGAGTCTATAAGCGTTTGCGGGAGCTGGACATTGAGCAAGCTAAGAAGCTCTTTTGTTTGCAAGTAAGAATTATCTGTTAATTTTTTAATTGGCAAATAGGTTATTGTTTTAGGCGAGTTGATTGAATGTTCTAATGCGCGTAATTGTTCTACCAAAAACGACTCATTTCCTTTTTGTAATTCAATAATTTGTTGTGGTGTTTGGAAGAATGGACTGGGTGTTGCGGGTGCAACGGGGGTGGACGGAGCGCTCGGCGCGGCAGGCGCGGAGGGTTGCAAATAGACTCTCCAGTAAACAAATCCTCCGATTCCGCTGCCAACAATTAGTATACCGAGTAAAATTGCTACAAACTGCAAGATATTCGCGCGTCTTTTAGGAATTTCTTCGTATAATTGAGCTTCTGTTTGCGGAAATTTTCTTGTCGGCGACAATGGGGGAGCAGTAATCGGTCTTTGCGGCATTGTCAATTGTGGCGACTGAGGCAGTGGTTTTTCTTGTAAGCGCATTGGCGTTGAAGACAATCCTAAAATTTCTTCAGGTGTTTTTAGCCCCCCCTCTTTACTAGGAATAATTTGTCTTATCGGTCTTGTTTCTTTTTCTATACTAGGTAGGTTGGGCGGCGGAGCGGCAGTGAGGGGTTGTGGGCGAAGTGGGGGCGGAGGTAGCGCGGACGGGGGTGTTGGCGTAACAATAGGCCTTGTCGCTGTGGGTAAGGGCAAGGGTTTTTCTGCCGCAACTGAAACCGTTGGAGGTATTGCGCGTTCTTTTAAGATTTGTTCAAGCTCCTCTTCTTCTACAGGAATAAAATTTTTAGGAAGCTGAGTGGAAGGTGTTGCTGGTTTTGTCGGTGCCTGTGGACGCAAAGCAAGCTCGCCCAATTTAGGTTCACCTAGTTTTGGTTCATCTAGTTTTGGTGCGGGCTGATGCGTGTTTTGAGTTGGCTTGACTGGTATGGGTGGCGCGGGCATAAAAGGCCTCTGTGGCGCAGGTCGTATTGGCACAGAAGGTTTTGCTGGTGATATTTGTGAAATCGGAGCAGATGGTTTTTTGAGTTGTTCCAACACACCTTCTTTTTTGTAGGGCTCTATGCCAGTAGGCAGGGGTTGTTTGAGCTGCCCTTGTTGTTTGCGTCGTGAGTCCTCAATGTCTTGAGACATTGTATGGATTCTACCGAGTGAAGACACGCTAGTGGGCATAGTCTAAAATTTCCAATGATCAATTTACAATTTTCAATGAATTAACAAACTCAATTTTAATACGTATTGCGTATTTGGAAATTAGGTCATTTAGTCATTGATTGTGAATTGAAAATTGGTGCTTGAAAATTAGTTTTGTTTCTACATCGCCTGTTTTCGCGAAAGTCCAACTTTCCCCTGCTCGTCTATTTTAACAACCTTAACGGGAATAATATCTCCTACCTTAACGATATCCTCTACGCTTTTTACGTATGTTGATGCAAGCTCTGAAACATGCACGAGACCCTCTTGGCCAGGTAGGTATTCCACAAATGCGCCAAACTCTGCAATTTTCACTACTTTGGCTTGGAATAGCTCCCCTATCTTTGTTTCGTGAGTTAAGTTTTGGATTCTTTCAATCGCGCGCTTGCCGTCTGTTTGATTTTGCGCGGTAACAAATACCGTTCCATCATCTTCAATATCAATTTTAGTATTTGTCTCGGCAATAATTTCATTAATAGTCTTCCCGCCAGTGCCTATTACTAATCTTATCTTACTTGGGTTAATTTTCAAAACCTGCACAAGCGGCGCGTAAGGTGAAAGTGTCGCGCGCGGCTCTTCTATTGCTTCAGATACTGTCGCAAGAATTTTCATGCGAGCTTTTTTACCATGTCGTAATGCCTCTTTTAGAATATCAACCGTAATCCCTTCTATTTTAACATCCATCTGAATTGCAGTCACGCCATTCTTTGTGCCAGCAACTTTAAAGTCCATATCGCCATGGTGATCTTCGGGTCCTTGGATGTCGGTAAGCACTTGCGCGGATCCGTCAGAGCCCATCATTAAGCCAATAGCAATGCCCGCTACTGCTGCTTTGATTGGTACGCCAGCGTCCATCAAAGCCAGCGAGGCCGAGGTGGCGGAACCCTGTGAAGACGATCCATTTGAGGATAGTGTTTCAGAAACTATGCGAATTGTGTATGGAAAATCTTCCACGTTGGGGATAACCGCCTCCAGCGCGCGCTCCGCAAGAGCTCCATGGCCGATTTCGCGTCTGCCTGGACCGCGGTTGGGAGTTGGCTCGCCGACAGAGAAACCAGGAAAATTGTAGTGAAGCATAAAACGCTTCGTGTATTCCCCTGTCATTTCTTCCATTATTTGCGCGTCGCCAGGCGCTCCCAGCGTGCAAACAGATAGTACGTGAGTGAGTCCGCGCATGAAAAGACCAGAGCCGTGCGTGCGAGGCAAAAATCCAACATTGGCGCTAATAGAGCGTAGTTCGTCAGGCTTTCTGCCATCAACGCGTATGCCCCGCAATGCTTTTTCGTGAACAAGGCGGTTAATTTCTTCTTCAAAAAGGGCGAGAGCTGTTTCGCGGCGCATTTTGTCGTCAGGATATTTTAGTTTCAATTCTCCTGCAAAAGCGTGATGAAGCGCTGTTACCGCTTCCATGCGCTCTTGCTTGAATTCTTGAAAGAGAGCGGCTTCAAGCTTGTTTTTAGTAAATTCGCGTACTTCTTGTACTAGCGCCTCATCCGGCTCCAAGATTATTACCGGAGATTTGGTACGGCCAATTTCTTTTTGTATATTCTTTTGAAATTCAATAATTGAGGCATTCGCGCGGTGTCCAAACTCAATTGCTTCGGCAATTTCTTCTTCAGAAACTTGGCTCGCGCCAGCTTCCAGCATGTTTATGCGGTCTTCTGTGCTTGCGACAATAACTTCTACATCGGTCTTTGGCGTTAGGTCAGTGGTCGGGTTTAGCGTCCAGTTTCCATCAATTCTTCCCACGCGAACAGCGCTAACAGGGCCATTCCATGGTATGTCTGACACAAGTAAGCTTAAAGAAGCTGCTATGAACGAAGGAATATCCGGGTCATTCATGCCGTCAACTGATAAAACAGACACAGTAACCTGCACATCATTGCGCGTGCGTTGGTCAAAGCGAGGGCGCAAAGAGCGATCAATCATGCGGCCAGTTAGGATAGCGTCATCACTCGGCCTGCCCTCACGTTTTACAAAGCGTGATCCGCGAATACGTCCCGCGGCGTAAAATTTCTCTTGGTACTCAACCATGAGAGGAAAATAATCTATTCCCTCTCGCGGGCTTTTCCCCATAACTGTTGTTGCTAAAACGACTGTGTCGCCATAGCGAACAAGGGCGGAACCGTTTGTTTGTTCAGCCCAATTAGGAAATGAAGCAGTTAATGTTCGTCCCCCAACTTCCAAAGTATATTCTTTTTGCATGGCCTATAGGCGCGCCATGCATAGAAAGACATGAAATGAGAGTTCTGAAAACTTGAAACTTGAAATATGAAACACGATTTACGCAGTGTTTCGCTTTTCACGTTTCACGTTCTGGCAGAATACTCAATCTATGGCCTTAATTCTACGCAAAGCGTACGAATGAATTATTAAATATCGATCTTGTTATGTAACTGCTCACACCTCTCATAAACGACTTTACGTTGAGGTTAAACCTCACCAGATACATTGTTTCATTGTTACACTGCTTCATTGTTTATGTAACCATGAGACAATGAAACAATGGAGCAATGAAGGGGGCAATGGGAACGGTCGGCAATAACTGCTCATGCGTCTTCAAAAATGGTTTGCGTAAGCCAAATCATTATTTAGGGGTGTAAGCAGTTGCCTTGTTATGTACCATGAGTCTCTGTCTTTGTATTTGTACGGCGTGGGCGGGCTTGTTTTAGCAAGAACTTCTCCGGCTCTTCACATAGGTCGAGGAAGTCGTCTGCCGTTTCTCGCAAACGCGACGACGCGCTTTTGCCGAACGCAACCACCTCTGTTTGAATTCCTCTGTTTTGAAGATATTCTACCAGAGGAATAAAGTCGCCATCCCCGCTCATTAGTATGATAACGTCAACGTGGTTGGTCATGCGGATGGCGTCAACAGCGATTCCGACGTCCCAATCTGCCTTTTTAGCGCCGCCAAAGAAAATTTGCAGTTCTTTTACGCGTATTTCAATTCCAAGCTTCTCCAGTGCTTCAAAAAATGTTTGCTCTTCGCCAGATTCAGTGCTTACCACATACGCAAAAGAGCGCACAAGTTGGCGCCCTGCGACTGCGGTACGAAGCACCGCCTCAAAGTCAACCCTACGCTGATAGAGATTACGAGCGCTGTGGTAAAAGTTCTGCACGTCTATAAGGACGCAGACTCGTTGAGCTTTGTGACGAATAACAGGCATTTATATATATTTCTGATTTGCCCGGGTTTGCTCGTCTGGATGCAGTTCTAGGCGCGGACGAGCACCGGAGTAAGCCGTATATAGATATACGGTGTCCGAGGAGCGCAGTCCGCAACAACGAAATGCGCCAGACGAGCAAACCTTAATTATTTCTTTAATCCAAGAGCCTTTATAACTTTATTATATCGTCGCGTGTCCTCTGTGGAGAGATACTTGAGAAGTTTTTTGCGCTTTGACACCATTTTTAAAAGTCCGCGGCGCGAGTGATTGTCTTTGTCGTGGGTTTTGAGGTGTTTGACCAAAGCTTTTATTTCATCGGTCAGCAAAGCGATCTGCACTTCCGCGGATCCAGTATCACCTTCATGAACCTTGAACTTCTCAACGATTTTGCTTTTTGTGGTTGAACTAAGCATATGTACTTATATGTTAGCACAAAGCTATAAAAGATACAAGCTGCAATACTAACATAAACTAATTTTCAAGCATCAATTTTCAATTTACATTGAATTTTCAATGTTTCAATTACTAATCGTGTGTTTTCAGCCATAGGCTGATCCGCCTCAGGCGGAGAAAATTAGGACATTTGGTCATTGATTGCGTAAAGCAACGTGGTTGCCACGCAACTATACGTTGAAAATTGAAAATTGATGCTTGAAAATTAGTTGTAGTATTTTACGCAATTACAAAATAATCCCCACAGAACCTTCTTTTAAAACATGCTTTCTCTTAAGGAATATCGCTCCCTCCATCACCCCCACAATAGCAAACGTATAGAAAGCGTCTCCAGCCAGTGTTCCGCGCAAAAATGGCAGACCATTGATGTATGATTGGGCAATTCCCAGTATGTTATGAGGATATTCGGGATAGAACCACGCGAAATTGGTGACAAAAAAGAAAATAAGCGCGCTTGCTAGTGGTGAAACAGCTATACGCAATATGGTTTTGTTTTTTTTCACCCACAGTCCGATTGCTACTCCTGATAAATGAGAAGCGTAAACAGCAATCATGAGTGGCCACGAGAAAAAACCAATAATAATATCTGAAACCAGCCTAATTGCCACTGTAAGGCCTATTGCCTGCCATTTTGGTAGATAGATAGCAGATGCTATCGCAATCGCCGTAATAGGGGCAAAATTCCACGCGTGGGGCACAAGGCGTGCCAAGACCGAGGCGCTGATTATAAGAATATAGAAAAATAGTGTTTCTTTGCGCATATTGTTTAATCTCAAAACTCAAATCTTAAATCGCAAAACTGAAATTCAAAACGCAAATCTACAGATTCTTCACTATGTTCAGAATGACAAACCAGATTGTTAGTTTTGAGATTCAGATTTAAGATTTGCCATTTGCGATTTGAGATGCTTTAGTTTGCAGAGCTTATCTTTTGAATCCTCCACTCAATTACATCTCCATTTTTGGTTATGTAAGACGATGCTCCAACCATTGAAGACTTGCTGTTTACAAAAAGCGCCCAAAATTCATCTTTTTGCGGCGTAATGCCATCGATTGCTTCAACAAACTCACCGAGGTCATGTCCGTAGTCTTTGCTTTGAATAGAATAGTGTTGTTTTAGCAGCTCAAGCGCGTTTTTACCCTCAACTCCTTGGTAGGAAATCGTTGGCGCTAGCGGTGAAATCTGCTCGGATTCTTGAAATGCCTCTTGTAGATTGAGCTCTTGGCGTAAGAATGTTAGCGCGCCACTGCCCCTAAGTGGATAAAGCACAAACAACACGAGCGCCGCGAGAATAATAACGATAAGACTGATAACGATTTTTTTCATAAATAGGCAATAGATAATTTTTTGTAGTTTTGGGTGGCTTGCCACGAGTGAGCACCTTGATTTATCAAGGTGCGAATCGAGTGGACCCGAGGAGACTCGAACTCCTCACCTCAGCAACTTGCCCCGTTAGACATTTTGGTGGACCTAGGCAGAATCGAACTGCCGTCTCCACAATGCGAATGTGGCGTCTTACCACTGGACCATAGGCCCAATATGTCTAACGGGGTGAAAATGCTGCGCTCTACCAAATGAGCTACGGGCCCAAACACTAAATTTCAAAATCCAAATTACAAATGTCAAATGAATGTCAAAACCCAAAAAGCTAAAACTTTTGACATTAGTCATTTGGATTTTATTTGTAATTTGACATTTGGACTTTGAAATTTCAGTATTATTTTCCCTTTTCAACCCGCTCCGCATAAGTCCCAAGATCTGTGTTCACGCGTATTATATCACCCATTTCAACAAAAAGCGGCGCTTGTATTCGTGCTCCGGTCTCTAGTACGACGGTTTTCGTACCACCCGTAGCAGTATCTCCTTTTATTGACGGGGGAGCTTCTATTACTTTTAAGTCCATTTTCACGGGAATCATAACGCGAATAACCTTTTCTCCGAAGAACTCAAGGTCAACGGGGGAGTTTGGCTTGAGATAGTCTTTGCTAGAGCCAACTTCTTCCTCCTTCATAAAGAAACGCTTTGATTTGTCCTTTTCATTGACAAAGCAGTATTCTCCGCGATGCGCAAAGAGAAATACAAACTTCTTTCTTTCAATTTCAGCCTCTTCTAAGCGATCGGCCTGCTGGAAAGTCCTGTTTAGCGTAGATCCAGTAACTAGATTCTTAATTTTTGTCTGCATGACAGCGCGCGATTGAGCCATTTTTGAATGACTTGACTCAAGAACAACATAGGGTTGGTCCTCCAGCACAAAGATCGTTCCTTTTTTGAGATCATTCATTGTAAGCATATTTTTATGTTGATTATATTTGATTTATTATGCCATTTTGTATCGTAGCAATGTAACAATGTAGCAATGTAACAATGTAGCAATGAAACAATGTAACGCCAAAGTAGCAGTACAAAGCATTGTGGCAACGATGATATAATTTATACGCCTTTATGGTACAATATGCAACAGATGGATTTGTATTAAGCGAGCGGCTCAACCAGCTACTAATTTTGATGTATTAACGCAGGAAAAACAAACAAATGGAACAAGAGCCAATAATAAAAATTGAAGGGCTGCGGCTTGTTTATGATAAGGGCAAACCCAATGAAACTCTTGCGCTGAAAGATATAAACCTTCAGATCTCTCCGGAGGAATACATTGTGTTTTTTGGTCCTTCGGGTAGCGGCAAATCATCCCTTTTGTATATTATTGCGGGCATGGAAGTTGCTACGCAAGGACACGTGTTTGTGTCGGGGAAAGACATCACTAAATTCAACCAGCATGAACTCGCAATATTCCATCAGAGCACTATTGGAATGGTTTTCCAAGCATATAATCTTGTGCCTACGCTAAGCGTTTTGGCAAATGTTATTCTGCCGAGCATGTTGCGTTCTGGGAACCGTTCGCAGCGCGCAGAGAGAGCCAATATGCTATTAAATAAATTTGGTCTCGGGCCATATCTAGAGCGTCTTCCAAACGAGCTTTCCGGCGGGCAACAGCAACGCGTAGCCATTGTGCGCGCATTAATGAATAATCCGCCCATTATTTTGGCGGATGAGCCGGTGGGAAATCTCGATACGCAATCCGCCAAAATTGTTATGGATATTTTAAAAGATTTAAATGATAATGAAAAAAGGACTGTTATTTTGGTTACACACGAGCCTTCGTATCTTCAATTTGCCCACCGCGTGTATTATATTCGCGATGGAAGTATTGAGCGCGAGGGGGTTAATAAAGAAAGCTTGAACATGGACTTGACGCAGAAGAGTTCTGCGCCGTCCACGCAGTCCCAAATAATGCCAGTAGAGTTAGAGAATCTTGTTAGAAAACATCCTGGAGCAACATTAGATCAGCTAAAAGCCAAAGCAATTACAGGTTTTTTAACCTCTCCATACAGTGTTGAGACGGTAGGGCGTATCGAAAAAGCCGTTACAGAACGACTGACTGGAAAGCTTACAGCCGCAGCATTTTTAGATGCTTTAGAGAGGCCGCAAGAAAAAGATGGGGTCGGACTTGATAAAGAAGTCGCAAATAAACTGCTAAAACAACTCGAGGAGCTTGTAGTTGTATCCGAAGTTATAGGACGAAAACAAAGCAATTCTACGCAGGAAAATCAAAAATATTTATCTGCAGATGAGATACAGCTAGACGCTACCATGCGGTACCTCCTAGAAGATGTGAGTAATCCTCTGTCGGAAAATCAGAAGAATCGCCTAAAGGATATCACTTCTAGGAGGCTACAGGATAAAATGACTAGCTTAACATACGAAGAAGAGCTTAAAAAGCCTTTGCAAGATGGCGGTGTCGGGCTTGACGAGTCTGTAGTTGAGAGGGTGGCACGGAAAATGGAGGCAATATTGCTTAGAATTACACCTTCCTAGTTGGCAGTCTTGTGCGCCGAAGGCGCTCACTACTCACTACTATTTATGGCAGTTATACTTCTTTTTCTATTTATAGCTTCCACGGCATTCTTTGTGCTTTATGAAGCAAAACTGAAGTCTTTGGAGAGAATCCAAGGAAGGACTATTGTAATTTCTGCTACTCTTGGATTAGCTCAATTTTCGTATGAGGCTATCAAGTTTATCTTTAATTCGCTTGTTGTAGGAATAAAAGCGTTTGTTGGCGAGATGGTTAACGCTGGAAGGTCGCGACAATTGGGAGGCGTTGTAGGACCTGCTATTTCGCCACGCGTCTCTATTATACGCGCAGTACCAACGCAGAGGCCGCGAGCAGGCGAGCTTATTATAAAAGCGATTAAGTTACCGGGATTCCTTATAGGGCTTGTTATTAATACAGTCGTGATTGTATTCAAAGTTGTTTTTCTCGGAGTATTGTTTATCATAGGCGGTGTATTTAAGCTATTCCTGCTTTCCTCCAGGATTCTTGCGGAAGGGGTTGCGTGTGTTTTGCGGCGGTTGCGTTTTCTGTCAGTTTTTGTTGCTAGTACAGTTTTTAATGCTATTGAGAGAAGTCCATTACCTAAGACCACGTGGTTTGAGCGCATACGTGCCGGGCTAGCTAAGCTGAAAGAACGCGGGGAGGTGCAATTAAAGCCAATTTCCGCAGAAAAAATTGATTTATCCCATTTTGCTTCAGCGCCAGAAACAAAAATGAGCATTAGCGCGGTGAAGGTTGAAGGCGGGGCTGGTTTAACAGTGATAGACCTGCTCTATCTTGCAACGCATACATTTGTTGCTAGGCCAATGAGGACGTTTTTGACGATTCTGGGCATGAGTGTAGGTTTGGGCACGGTTTTGCTGCTTGTTTCCCTTGGTTATGGCCTGCAAGAAGTTCTGTTGCAACGCATAGCGAGCTCCGATGTTTTGCTTACCCTTGATGTAATGCCAGGCGCCGAGGGGCGAATGCCAGTAACACGGGAGCATCTGGCAGTATTGGCTAGTATTGATGGTGTCGCGGAGATCAGCCCGGAGCTTGTAACTGCGGGGCAGGTGGACTTTGATTCTATTTCAAGCGAAGCCGTTGTGCATATCGTTGAACCTGATTATTTCATTCTTAATGGTGATAAATCAAGTCTCGGTCATTTCTTTACAGAACAGGATCCCTCGGAGGGCCTTGTTGTAACAACGGCACTTGCAAACCTTTTTGATGTTAAGGATGTGTCAGGGGTGATTGGAAAGCCACTTGGTGTGCAAATTTTTGTTCCTAAGCTTTCTGAAGAAGGGGTGCTAGAGGTGCTGATGTTTACCATCCCGTCTTCTAAACCAATTATTGGTGTTATAGACAATCCAATTGAAAGCGCTGTTTATGCATCTCAAGAACTTGCTAAAGATGTTGCCGTGTCAGAATATACTGGCGCTAAGGTTAGGGTGGGCGACAGCAGCGTTCTTGAATCCGTGAGAGGCGCAATTGTAAGCTTAGGATTTACTGTTTCAGCCATTGCCGATACCATAGATCAAGCGCAGACAGTGTTTAGAATTTTGCAGATTATTCTCGCATTCTTTGGCCTAGCGGCGCTCATCGTTTCCGCAATCGGAATGTTTAACACAATGACCATATCTTTATTGGAGAGAACTAACGAAATTGGCATTCTTAAGGCACTGGGTGCTACGCAGAATGATATACGCAGAATGTTCCTAGTGGAGTCGTTTTTGATGGGATTTCTGGGTGGTTTAGGGGGACTTGCTATTGGCTATGGGCTTGGTTATTTAGTGAATATAGGCATGGGTTTTTTAGCTCGAGCATTGGGAGGGGACGTAGTTAATATTTTCTCCGCCCCCACGTGGTTTGTGGGTATTATATTATTCATGTCGCCCGTTATCGGAACACTTACTGGTTTTTGGCCAGCACAGCGTGCCGCGGCCATGCATCCTTTGGCGGCGTTGAGATACAAGTAATAGAATCTCTCCGCCCGAGCAAGAAATACAAAAGGATGTATTTCTACGTTTAAGCGGATCCGCCTTGGGCGGAAAAACGCAAATCTCAAATTTCAAAATTATGGAACAACTAAAAACTCAGCTTGCAAGCTGAGTTTTTAGTTGTAACTAATATAGTCGGGGCACTGGGAATCGAACCCAGTCTACGCCCTCCCGAAGGGCGCGTACTACCGGTATACTATGCCCCGCCTTCGCTCGCAGAAGCGAGCTACGGCGGGCATTGCCCGCTAGTAGATCGCGAAGGCGAGAAATCGTATTGTTACGCTTATATACTTTATCTATTCTTTCACCCAATACCGTTCCCGTATTTCCTCATGCACCTCCTCATCCAGTTGTTTCTGTTTCTCCTCAGACTCTTTGCGGCGGTTTTGGAGCTCTTCCGGCTTTAATTTGCTTAGCTTTTGCGCTTTGTTAAGCAAATATTCTTTGGTATTTCTCGTTGGGTCATCAAGCACTTCGTCGAGCAAAATCGCCAGTATTTGACCTACTAGCGGACCTGGTTCAACATGCAATTGCTCCATAATATCATTGCCATTTACTGCTAGCATTTTAACGCTAGTAGGGTCTTTCTGCACCTTTTCTATCATGTACTGGAAGTGGCGCAAGCGATAGGGCATTGCTTTTGGCACACCAGAGCCAATGCGATCTGCCTGGCGCACTTGCAATAAATCGTTGATATTCTCTGGTCCGACTTTGGCAAGCAGACGGCGCACAGAGCGTTCTGTAACTTCTCCCACGTTATAGTAAAAAAGATGGTAACGCACAAGCAGCCACACTTTTTCAATGATTTCATTGGGAAATTTTAGGCGTTGTAGTGCCTTGCGGGTGATTCGCGCGCCAACAATTTCATGGCCGTAGAACGTTGAATCTACCCCATCTCCGCGCTTTGTTTGCGGCTTGCCTACGTCGTGCAGCAGGGAAGCGATACGTACATGAAATTCATAGTTATTTTTAGCGCACCAGCCCAGAGCGCGTACGTTATGTTCAAATACGGTGTAAATATGATGTTTATTTTGTCCGACATTAAATCCTGCAGCAAGTTCTGGCAGGATTTCCTTCAATAACCCGACTTCTTGTAGCAACTCAATGCCCTCTTGCGCTCGTCGTGCATTGATAATTTTGACAAGTTCGTCACGGATTCGTTCCGCGGAAATGTCCATAATAAGTTTTTTATTAGTGACAATTGCGTTTAATGTTTTGTCACTAATCGCAAAGTCTAATGTCACAAAAAAACGTATTGCTCTCATCATGCGCAAGGCATCTTCTTGGAAGCGCGTATCCGGGTTTCCAACGGCGCGGATAATCTTGTCTTCCAAATCTTTTTGTCCTTCATAAGGATCAACGATACTGCCGTCAAGCCGCATTGCCATTGCGTTTATGGTAAAATCACGGCGAGCTAAATCTTCTTCTATTTTGTCAGTAAATGTCACGATATCCGGGTGGCGCCTGTCAGAATAACCAGATTCTTTTCTGAACGTCGTAACCTCAATCAACTCTATGTTTTTTGATTTTTTGATGTCTGTAATTGTCCGCAACGATGTCTGTAATTGTCCATAAATGTCACTAAATGTCACTAACGATGTCGGTAATTGTCCATAATTGTCTTTTAATTTTTCCTCCGAGTTTTTAATTTGAGCAGAATTTGTTTTTATGGTAATGGTGCCAAAAACATTTTCGTAGAAGCTGTCAGGGAATAGTCTTTGAATCTCCTCTGGTTTAGCGTTGGTTGCTACATCCCAATCTTGTGGATCCACGCCACGCAACACGTCGCGCACGCATCCGCCAACGGCATAAGCCGAAAAACCATTATCGCTAAGGGTTTTGAGGATGTTTGTGACTTCTGGTGGAAGTTTGCCCATTTTACCCCGAGTTTTCATACCTTGCTTTAATAATATAATACCACTATTCGTTATTGGGAAAACCCTTGACTAATATATTATGTTGATGTATTATATTAAACAATAGAAAGGAGGTGCGGAATGGACTTCCGCCAGGCATTTGGTTGGTGCCCTCCTCGCGATGAGGGGGATATGTTCGCCTTGCGCGCAAGCGTAAGGCGAACCCTCACCGTTTCGTGGGGGACATTTGTTGTCCTCAACGGTGGGGTGGAGAGGTGGTGGCAAGAACTAGGGGCCAAGGATTATATTGTTGGCCCCGAGGACATGGACAGGCTGGAGAGGCTTGTCCGGGGCGCGGAGAGTGCCCGTAGTCGTTTTTATGGGGGTCTAGCCGCAGCTCGCGCGGCAGGCCTTCTTTAACTACACAGCTGGACAGATCGACGAAGGCTCCTGATAGTTTCATAAACTCCAGGGGTCTTTTATTTTTCTATGTATGCGCTATGCTAAAAATATAATACGTTTTGCGCCCGTGGCTCAATGGATAGAGCGCTTGGCTTCGGACCAAGAGGTTGCGGGTTCGACTCCTGCCGGGCGCACCAGTATCAAACTTTCAGGAATTTTGCCGACCGATTCAGCCGCGCGAAGCGCGACAGAGAATGGAAACACTGGCTCGCCGCGCACGGCGCGGCTCGCCAAGCGCAGGTTCGAGCCAAAGATTTCTTTGGCAATGACCTTTTTCTGCAAAAGGTCATTATCCCTTGCGATTTTGACGAGGGTTGAAGCGACTTTTATCCATTCTTTCATCGGTTCGAGCCAATCATTCTGCTTTTGTTCAATCCGCGCCATTTTCTCGTCCAGCGACTTCTTTTCCATAAGAAGTTTTGTTTTTTGTTCGCGGTAAATTTTCCGTTCAATATCCTGCTCTAAATAGCCGTCCAGCAGTCGCTGGAGTTTTTCATTTATGGCGCGGATTTGATTTTGAGATTCAAGAACAAAAGCAGAAACGGATTGGGCGGATTTATTTTTATCGGTTTCCGCCATTTCCAAAAGTTTTTCCGTCCAATCCGGACGCAAAGAAAATTTTTGAAGCAGAGAGGAAATATGTTTGTCCAGTTCCTCTTGGCGAATACAGGGTTCGGGACATTTTACCGTCTTACTCTTTTTCGTGCAGTGATAGTAAATGTAATCGTGGACATTTCCATTTTTCTGCTTTTTAACCCTGTATTCGCCAGTTATGGACATTCCGCAAGAACCGCACTTCATTAGTCCGCAAAAATCTTGCGGCTCATACTTGGTTTTGTGATGTGGTCTTCCTCTCTGCTTCAAAACTTCTTGGACTTTATCAAAAATTTTCTTTGCGATGATTGGCTCGTACTTTCCTTCGTGGAGTTCACCACCATATTTGAATAGTCCGGTGTAGAAAGGGTTGGAAAGGATAAAAGTCGCCCTCGTCTTGTGGATTCTCTTTCCGCCGCGGGAAAATATTCCGCGTTGCGCCAAAAAGTCCGAGACATCTTCCAGCCGAGCGTTGCCAGTGGCGTAATACTCAAACGCTGATTTGATAACTTTCGCTTTCTTTCTATCCACCACAATACTTTTGTTTCTCACATCATTGATATATCCAATCGGTGCAACGCTCGGATATTCGCCTCGTCTCACTTTTTGGCGCAATCCACGCTTCGTATTTTCGGAAAGAGAATCCACATAGTATTTGCTTTGCCCAAAAGCGATATTCAACATAAATTTTCCCTGTGGCGTTGGTTCAAACCAGAATTGAGGGAATTTCAACGCCGCAATACGCCCGCAATCAATGAGATAAATGATTTGTCCGCCGTCCACAGAATTGCGCGCCAATCTATCTGGGTGCCAAGCCAAAATCCCGTCCGCTTCGTCATGTTCAATTCTTTTTAACATTTCACCGAATATCGGACGGCCCGGAATTTTGGCAGATTGTTTTTCAATAAAAGTATCAACGACATTAAGGTTGTTTTGTTTAGCAAAGGCGCGCAATTCTGTGATCTGCGCTTCAATGCTTAAAACTTGTTTATCCTCAACATCGGTTGATTTGCGGGCGTATAGAAAAAATTTGTTGTTCATAAATTTATGTTGTTAGTTTTTAATTGGGCAAAGCAAATACTTAAAATCGCAAGGGACTCCGAACCTGCGCTTGGCGAGCCGCGCCGTGCGCGGCGAGCCAGTGTTTCCATTCTCTGTCGCGCTTCGCGCGGCTGAATCGGTCGGCAAAATTCCTGAAAGTTTGATACTGGTGCGTTTGTTTGACGAAATCCGAACCTTTTTTGAACGGAACTGATGGCGCGCTTCGCGCGCCAAACTGAACGCTCGGGCGGGCAAAAAGGAAGGGGGTTGGGGGGAAGGAATTTTTGCCCGCCCTCGCTTTCCGCCGCCCGCCCTCGCTTTCCGCCGCCGCCGAATTTCGTATTTCGCTTTGCGAAATGCGCCGCCAATAAATTTGTTTGATTTTTTTCATTTTATTTGGTAGTATAACAATAAGGGTAATAACCATATATACTATAATACTACCAAAACTTTATTTATATGACAAGTGGAAAAACAATCAGTGAAAATATAAAGAAAGCACGGGCTAAACTTGGTTTGACCCAAGATGATTTAGCAAAGAAAGCGGACATCAAATATACAACGCTTATGAAGGTCGAAAGCGGCACTGTTAATAAACCGAGCGTCCAAACTATGGCGAAAATCGCCAAAGCGTTAGGTGTTTTGATAGAGGATTTAATAAAATAATTTTATGGAGACGGATCAAAAGGGTTTTGCGAATATCATTTTGGTTGTGGTAACGATCATACTTTTAGGCGCGGCTGGTTATTTTATCTTTGTTGAAAACACCAAACCAGCTAAACCATCTTTGGAAATGCCTATTTCATCTAATACGCAAGAACCAACTCCGGAAGGAATGCCGAAAACCAAAGCAAAGCCTGATGAACCTATAGCTGGACAAAAAGATATCACGAAAGAAACTCAAAAGGACAAGAGCATCATTCCGCCTGCTGAAGATACACCAGTAACCGGGAAAGGATGGGCCAAAACATTCGGAGGCGATTTCAACAGCGCGGTAAATGCGGTTCAGCAAACTTCAGACGGCGGGTATATAGCTACCGGATGGATAGGTTCTGGTACGATATATCCGCGCAACCTGAATGATACGATAACAATGGAACACACCGCTGTTTACCTCGTGAAAATGGATGCGAACGGAAATAAAGTTTGGAGTAAGTCATTTGGAGCGCCTGGCGCGTCTATGTCTGACTGTTCAAACTATGAACCTATTATGTTGTGTACCCTGAATAAGAATAATCCATCAGCATTGCTTGACAATGCCGCAGGACACTCTGTGCAGCAAACATCAGATGGAGGGTATATAATTGTTGGGGTATCCCATGGCGAAATTGATAAAGGATATGAGGTCTTTCTGATTAAAACAGATGCTAACGGCAATATGCAGTGGAACAAAACTTTTGATGGAGAGAAAAAAGGTGAAATGGGACACTTTGTCCAGCAGACCTCAGACGGCGGCTATTTCATTGTCGGGATGACGACCTCCTACGGCGTGAGCCCTTACACCGCGGAAGAACTTGAGCAGTCGGCGCCGCAAGACATTTATTTAATCAAGACCGACGCTAACGGAAACAAGGTTTGGAAAAAAGTATTCGGAGGAACTCGTATTGATATGGCGTTGTCGGGCCAGCAGACCTCTGACGGAGGGTACATTGTAGTTGGGCAGACAGCTTCATGGAGCGGGAAAAAAGATTATTTCCGAGGAGCGTCTGGTGTTCCTGGTATTCCCATCGCCGAAGAAGAAGGTTATATATACGCAGGGTGTCTGGGTAATTTCACCTTTGGCGAAAAAGATCTCCCGTGTCCAGAAGATGTGTATCTGCTGAAAATTGACGTAGACGGAAATAAGGTGTGGGAAAAAATATTCGGAATGAAAAATAACAGGGGCGATGCCGGATATTCAATCCAGCAGACCTCAGACGGCGGCTACATAATTGTCGGGCGAACATTCTGGCACGTCCTTGATTCAGAAGGCACAATATCTTGGAATGATGCGCAATCAGATGTTTATTTGATAAAAACTGACGCAGACGGGAATAAAATCTGGGAAAAGACGCTTGGCGGAGACAAAAACGACTATGGATACTCTGTTCAGCAGACCACTGATAAGGGGTACATAATTTCCGGATTTACAAAGTCCTTCGGAGATATTAAAATTAGAGATTCCTTCGGAAATATATTATATGTAGCAGGTGGAAAACCCTATCTCATCAAAACCGATTCAAACGGAAACAAAATTTGGGAAAGGATATTTGAGGGTGGCCGAGGTAAGGAAGATTGGACATCATTATGGACGGGTGGAATGAATTCGGTACGGCAAACATCCGACGGGGGGTATATCATGGCTGCCGGAGTAAAACGTACCCATGACTTATCACCAGACCTGAAAATGGGAGAAGGAGATGATGCCTACATTATAAAGACCGACGCAAACGGGAATAGGTGAAACTATTTTTAGGTCGTATGCGTTCAACGAAATTCGGCGGCGGCGGAAAGCGAGGGCGGGCAAAAATTCCTTCCCCCCAACCCCCTTCCTTTTTGCCCGCCCGAGCGTTCAGTTTGGCGCGCGAAGCGCGCCATCAGTTCCGTTCAAAAAAGGTTCGGATTTCGTCA
>JACPHP010000010.1 GCA_016188605.1 Candidatus Spechtbacteria bacterium
AGAGAAAGCAAAGTCCCGCCGACCATTCCGCGAGATCTTCTGGACGGACGATACCAACGACTACCTGGTGCGCTGGCTCAAGAAGCGGGATCACCTTACGAAAGTCATGAAGTTCGACGAACCGGGCGCACTCTTCGTATCAGTGACCAGCGTGAAGTGCGGCGACAGGTTCTCCATCAAGGGGGTGGGGGAAATGTTGCGACGGTACTGCAACAGAGCAAAGATGCCGTACATGAACGCCCACAGCTTCCGGCATCACCGTGGACATCACATTATCAAGAGCGGCGGATCGACCGCAGACGTCATGAATATCCTGGGCCACGCTTCGGTGCAAAGCACGACCATCTACACAATGATGCATGGCAAAGAACTTGAACAGCGGGCGCGCCTCTTCCTCACGGACAGCAATAAAGACTTCGCCGGGGAGAGGGAACGCGACCCAGGATTCGATGACGCGCTGCAGGGACTGGTCACATTCCTCCGGAACGAAAACCAGGGCAAAGAAGCCATCACGGTCGATGAGTTCCAGCGACAGGCCGAGCACTTCTCGAAGCATGGGCTCTACATGCAGCGAACCCGATCCAAGACCAAAGTGCCTTATCCACAGTACGTAACTTGACAGAAGTTGACAGGGGAATACAATAGTAGTGAAAGGATTCACAACTATGCCTCTATCAACATTCAAACAAAAACAAGTTCAGGAGATGAAAGACAAAGCGGTGCGCCTGTACCAGCAGGGGCTGGACACGCGCACCGTTGCGAAGATGCTCAAGGAATTACATGGCTTCAAACGAAGCCATACTTGGGTATGGGAGGCCGTAAAAGAGCACGATAGTTTATCCACTCCCAAGAAGTTGACAAAAACTGACAGACGAGTAAAATGACAATAGGATCATTGAAAAGCGAATACGCCTACTCGTCTACGAGGGGGAAAGCACAACAGGCAATAGGGCCAGTTGCGACTCCTCGCAGACGAGCAGTCGAGAATCAAAGCACGGGTGGCTTCCCCAGCACTGAACCCCCTGTGGCACTTTTTACACTAGAAGAAATATAAAAAGTGTCATGGGGCTGAAGGTTTTTATATTCTATGCATAAACTAACAAATAACTTTGCATTTATTGATAATACTAATATACATAAAGGCATTGGAATGCTTGGGTGGAAATTAGATTTTGCAAAATTTAGAAAACTGCTCAAAGAAAGATACGGTGTAATTCGGGCATATATGTTTATTGGGTATATGGCAGGAAATCAAGATATGTATAGAGACTTCCAGAATATGGGCTATACGTTGATTTTTAAACCCACACTTCCAAAAAAAGACGGAGGAATAAAAGGTAACTGCGATGCAGAATTGGTGCTACAAGCAATGATTGATCTTAATAGCTATGATAACGCTGTGATTATTACCGGAGATGGAGATTTTCAATGTCTAGTTAAGTATTTGAGAAAAATCAATAAACTTGGTTACGTTCTTAGTCCAAACAGAAAATGGTGTTCAATTCTATTAAAACGCGAGGCACGAGGAAATCATGTATTTATTGAAGAAATGAGATCAAAATTAGAGCATAAATGAAAAGGGCCCCAAATGGGACAAAACCCAAAGAGGGACCTTTTCGTATTGATATTATCAATATAGCAAATTATGTCAGTCTGTCAACCACCATGGAATCTTTTGAGGATTGCGCGGCGCGTGAAACTAGGGAAGAGTGCGGAATAGAAATCGATAATATTCATTTCCAGCATCTTTCGAACCTTACCAAATACGCGCCTAAGCATTATGTGCATATTGCTATGGTTGCAAAATGGAAGAGCGGAGAGGTTGAATTGCTCGAGCCGGAGAAATGTGAATCCTGGGCCTGGTACGATTTGGACAACATTCCCGAACCCTTATTTGAAACTTGTCGTGTGAGCTTAGAGATACACAGAACGCAATCAGCATTTTCAAGTCCACAGTAATATAGTACGATAACTTTATTATGCCCAACGATTTAATTATTCCAATAATTTTAGGTACAGCCCGCGAAGGCAGACGTTCTGAAAAAGTAGCTCATTTTGTACTTGACCAAGCTAAAAAGCATGGCTTTGAATCAGAAATAATTGATGTCCGCGATTATATTCTTTGCGCCACTGATAATACTCAAGCAACTGATAAATCCAAGCAGCTCAGTGAAATTGTAGATAAAGCAGATGGTCTCATTGTAGTTACTCCTGAATACAATCACAGCTATCCCGGAGAATTGAAGATGATGATGGACCAGGTGTATAACGAGTACAAACACAAGCCAGTTGCTTTTTGTGGCACATCGAGCGGTATGATGGGCGGATGCCGCGTGATTGAACTTTTGCGGCTTTACTCAATCGAGCTTTCGCTAGTGCCAATCCGTAGCGCGGCTTATTTTGCTAATGTAGGAAGCCTGTTTAATGACGACGGTAGTATAAAAGATCAATCTGCCTTATCCGCACAAGCCGATCGCCTCAAGATTATTTTTGATGAGCTTGCTTGGTATGCCGGCGCTCTAAAATCAGCCAGAAATGCTTAGTTATGGAAAAAGACAGCGTATTGCGCGTAGAAAATTTGTCAGTATCATTTGACAATCAAGCCGTTTTGCACGGCGTTTCTTTTGCCGTGCAAAAAAAAACTATTACAGCCATATTGGGGCCCAATGGCGCGGGAAAAACTGTGCTTTTTCGGGCGTTGCTAGGCATTGTTAAGCATCAAGGGACGATTGAATGGCAGAAGGGAGTCCGCGTAGGTTATGTTCCGCAGAAATTTGCTATAGATCCAAGCTTTCCTCTAACTGTCGGAGAATTTTTTGCATTAAAGCGCGCGCGGGGCGAAAAGATTACAGATGCGCTGCGCGCGGTTGGCATGCACGGCGACGAACATCACGTACAGCATCATATCCTTGAAAGAAGAATAGGCGAGCTTTCCGGCGGAGAGTTTCAGAAAGTAAGCATTGCCTGGGCTCTTATAGATAGCCCGGACGTGCTTCTTTTTGATGAGCCGACTTCCGGTGTTGACGTGGGGTCAGAGGAGACTATTTACTCATTGATAGGGCATATTCGCGACGAGCGTGGTCTTACAATTCTTGTAATATCTCACGAATTGAATATCGTATATCAATACGCTGACCAAGTCGTGTGTTTGAATAAGAGAATGATTTGCCAAGGACAGCCAAAACATGTGCTTGATGCGGGTGTATTGAAAGAAATGTACGGCGTGCAGATCGGAGTTTATGAGCACAAGGAGGAAGCAGATTCTGCTCATAGTCACGGTAATGGTAATGACGTTGAATAACTTATGACATCATTTGATCTATTATTACAATCTCAATATTTTCTGCCGCTATTGGTGGCGCTGTTCGTGGGCGGAACTGCCGGCGCTCTCGGCGCCTTTATGCTTATAAAGCGCATGGCGCTTGTTGGCGACGCATTAACGCACGTTGCGTTGCCCGGCATGGGCCTTGCTTTGCTTTGGGGGTATGATCCTTTTATTGGCGCATTCGCCTCACTTTCCGTAGCAGTTATCTGCATTTGGTGGTTGCGCGGATATACCAAGCTGCCATTTGAGGCGCTTGTTGGGATTTTATTTACCGGCTCTCTCGCCGTAGGCGTTTTGATAATCCCAGATGCTGAATTAATGGAAGCGCTGTTTGGCGATATCACATCCCTGCATGTCGTAGATGGCTTGCTTGCGATTGTCATAGCAATAATTATATTACTAGGTCTGCGCGCGTTTAAATCTCATTTCATTATCACGACTATTTCGGAAGATGTTGCGCGGGCGTCTGGCATTTCTGTTTCGCGCACAGATTTTATTTATCTATTGCTGGTAGCATGCCTCGTCGCGCTTGGCGTAAAATTTGTCGGCGCGTTATTGATGGGCGCGCTTGTTATTATCCCTGCCGCGAGCGCGCAGAATGTGGCACGAAGTTTTTCGCAGTACATCTCTCTTTCTGTGTTATTTGGCGTAGTAGGAGCACTTGCGGGAGTGTTGCTGCATTTTGCAACTGGCCTTGAAGCTGGTCCGCTGGTCGTGCTTGCGTCGGCTATGCTGTTTCTCGTATCCTTTATATTTAAAAGATAAAACTATGCGCTATCTTGCATTCGATATTGAAACAATTGGAAAAGATAAAGATTCTTTTGACGAAACGTCTCTGGGATATTTTCGCGAGTGGGCGGAGCGCACTGCCAAAACAGACGAAGAGGTGGAAAGGGAATTGGATAATATTCAGGAGGGATTGCCATTTTCTCCGTTTTTGGGAGAGATTGTCGCGATAGGCATGCTTGATAATGTTGAAAAAGGCGCCGTGTATTTTCGCGCCGATAAGGCAAAAGATGTTAAAGATTTTGAAGAAAACAAAGTGATGTATCGCGTGGGTTCAGAGAAGGAAATTCTGGAGCGTTTTTGGGACGTGGCGCGCGAGTATAATTCTTTTGTTACATTCAATGGCCGTGGGTTTGACGTGCCGTATTTGATGATTCGCTCGGCGGTGCATAAAATTCGCCCAACAGTGAATTTGCTCGCTAACCGTTATTTATCTTTGCAGCGTGGCGCGAAGCACTACGACTTGGCAGATCTGCTTACTTTTTATGGCGCGATGTTCAAAAAGCCAAACTTGCACTTCGTGAGCCAGGCGTTTGGCGTGGAGAGCCCTAAGGGCGGGGGAATGGAAGGCAAAATGGTGCCCAGAGCTTTCCGCGAAGAAAAATATCTGGAAATCGCTCGTTACTGTATTCAAGATGTATACGCTACTAAAAGAGTTTTTGACATTTGGGATGAGAATTTGAATTTTGAGTCGACATGGTAAGGAGTAAATTTATATAAGCATGAAACTAGGGGGCGTGCCGCTGCAGCGGCACGCCCCCTAGTTAAAAGCTATACACACCACCTTTTTTATTCTATAGTTATTAATCGCGCACATTCACAATTTAATTAAGGAGGAATTATCGTGCGAGTCGGCGGTATTGAATTTGTCAGAGAATTTCACGGCGCGAGAGAATTCGTGTTAAAAGCAAACGGCCTTAAAATTTTGCTTTATCCCTACGCATTATTGCAGCGTGGCGCAGTTTTTATGGTGCATTATAATGTCGGCTCGCGTAACGAAGGGCTTGGCTATACGGGGTCAGCGCATTTCCTTGAGCACTTGTTGTTTAAAGGTTCTGTGAAATTTCCTAAAGACACTATGCCGATTGATAAGCTTTTTGCTCGCGCGGGAGCAATCATAAACGCAAACACCAGTTATGATAGAACCGGTTTTTTCGAAGTTGTTTCCATAGAATATCTTGATCTTGCGATGCAAATGGAAGCTGACCGTATGCGAAAAGCGACATTCACTGACCGCGACAGGCAAGACGAAATGTCCGTGGTGCGCAACGAACTGGAAATGCGAGAAAATGATATGGCCGAACAATTGTATCATCTAGTTAATTCCATATCGCTTCTAGAGCATCCTTACCACCACCCTATTATAGGTTATAGGGCGGACGTGGAAGGCGTGTCCACAAACCGTATTCGTCAGTTCTATGACGAATTTTACCATCCGAATAACGCGATGATTATTGTTGTCGGCAGTATCCCCGAAATTTACGTGCTGGAAAGAATTAAAAAATATTTTGCAAAGATTCCGCGATCTACTCGCGCCATACCCACCGTGTATACAATGGAGCCGGCGCAAAAAGGTGAGAGGCGCGTAATATTGAATCATATGTCAGAAGACATGGGTTCTATTCTTTTGGCATGGCGCACTCCGCCCGCATCGCATGAAGATATTCCCGCGCTTTGCGCTCTTTCCTATGTCTTGTCGGGAGGATATTCTGGACTTATTGACCAAGAGTTTGTCGAGACAGGTCGCGTAGAGTCGGCGGGCACGCATGTTAATTGTTATCACGACGCATCATTTACATTTATACGTGTCAACATGCTTGAACAAAATGGCCATGATATTTTGGAGAAACGCATACGGGGATTTTTGAAAACATTGCAGGAAAATGGAATTACAGAGCAAGACGTCGAACGGGCAAAAATTTCAGCGGAAGCTAGGACGTTGCGTTCGCGTGATGGCTGCTTAAAAATTGTTCAAGAATTAAGTAATAGCGAAGGCGCGGGGTCATGGGATCTTTACTTCCGCATTCCTTCGGCTATTAGAAATGTTACGCCGGAGGATATTTTACGTGTTTTCCGAACATATTTTTGCGACGATACGCTCACCGTTGGTTGGTTTGTGCCTACTTCAATTTCAGGAGGCAGTAAATGAACCAATCAGAAATCATTCTTGAAAATGGTATGCGCCTTACGGTTATTAATTCTCATGAACTGCCGTTGGTTCGATTGTATGGGATTATAAAAGCAGGAAACTATTTTCATTATAATCCTTATATCCCCGTGCTAACGAGCGATTTGCTAACTCGAGGCACTGCGCAGCAATCGCGCAAAGCATTCGCGGCATATTGTGATAAGTTTGGGTTGGAATTCGATATGGCAGATTGTGGTCCACTTAATGTTTTCTTCAATGGTTCATCGCCTTCGCGATTTATAGATTTTTTGCTAGCTGTATGCCGCGACGCGCTTTTCTCTCCTTTGTTTTCCGCGGAGGAATTAGCCATTGCAAAGAAAGAAAATCTGGCCGGTGTGATGAGGGGCGCAGACAGTCCGGAATTGCTGGCTAAGTGGGAAGTAATGAGCATGCTATACACCAAAAACCATCCTCTTTACGCTTTCCCCGCGGAGCAGTATTTGGAGCGGTATATTGACTTTGTAAATAATGCGACAAGAAATGAAATAGTGGCGTTTTGGAAAACGTGGTATGCACCAAGTAGAATTCACTTGGTGTTGGCCGGAGACGTTGACGCGCCAAGCATACAGACAGCACAAGCATTATTTGAACGGGAAGTAGGGGCTTTTTCATTCTTTGCCAATCAAACTTATTTACACGACGTACTGCCACTTCAAGCAGATGAACGTATTGTCTATCTGCCGCAGAAATCAAGCGCGGTGTACTGGGCGGGGCAGGCGATCAGCATTACGTCAGCTCACGCAGATTTCCCCGCCCTTAAAATGGCCATAGCTATTCTTGGCGCGGGCATGCAAAGCCGTCTTTTTAATCAGGTGAGAGAAAAGAAGGGGTATTCCTATTCAATAGGCGCCACAATCAATTACTCGGAGGAATTTCCGGGCTATTGGAGAATTATTGCGCATTGCAATCCATCTAACATTTGGAAGGTTAGGGATGAAGTTGCCGACGTACTACGTATTTTTGTTGAGAAAGGCGTTACAGAAGAGGAAATTCGTGAAGCCCAGATGTTTCTTAAGGGGCGTAGGTTTTTTGCAGCGTCAAGTTTGCAGGGAATTGCCGCGCAAACTATTCCGGATATCATTGCAAAGCATCCGGGTCTAACACAAAGTATAGAAGATCGTATAATGGTTTTGACTGTTGACGAAGTTAACGATGTCATGCGCCGACATGTCATTCCGGATGCCATGAAAGTTGCACTTGCGGGGACCATTGACAAATAAAATAGTAAAAGGGCTTTTCTTTCCAAAAAAGAAAAGCCCTTTTTATGAATTAGATAGCCAGCAAAGATTAGCCTGCCAACAGTCCCGCGGCGGTCACGCCTGCCAAGTAAAATACACAGGCGCGCAAACAGTGCGGCTCCTACGAAAGTGGATGGCCTCATACATCTATTTGATTTTTTTCATATAATTGATATATTACAGACGTTCAAGCCTGTTCTTTAAGTGGCATGCAAACATAAGGAGGTATTAGTATGGCCAGTAAATCGCAGCGAGATTTTGTCGAGGTACTGCAAGAACTTAGCGTGAACGCGGAACACGCGTTGCAACTCGATAGATTAGTGGAAGAGTTAAGAGAGCACGACTCGGCGACTGTCTATCATTGCCTGCGCGTTGCAACGCTCGCCTACGAAGTAGGGGTTGAGCTTAATCTTTCGCCAGCCGCGTTGTTTTACGCCGGTCTTCTGCATGATTTTGGCAAGCTTTCCGTTCCTCGTAAAGTCTTAGCTAAGAGCGGTATCGCTTTTTCCAGCGATGATTTTCAACTGGTTAAAGGGCATCCACTCTACGGCTACCAATTTTTGAAGGATCGATATCCTTTTTCTGCGGAAATTCTGTTGCGCCATCATTATTTTCAGCGCAATCGCTATCCAGATCCTTTGCCGATGCTTGATACCAAATACAGCGCGGCGGAAACCATGCTGATTGAACGATGCGCGCAAATTCTGGCGTTGGTAGATTTTTATGATGCGTTTCGCACCCGCGGGCAGCGCAGTCAGACAGACAGCACAGTTTTTGAGGCGCTGATGGAAGAATATCCGGAGGAAAGAGCAACAATTGAATGTCTTTTTGCGTGCAGTTTATTTGAAGAGTAGCGTAAAAGCCCCTTGCAGCCGCGGGGGGCTTTATGTTAAATTCAGAGCTCTGAAGAGCGGCATAGTTTGTACGCATACGAAACACTTGACGAAAAGCCAATTTTTCTAGTAAGCTAAAGGGCATGTATAAGGAAATGAATCGCAAGCTTTCTTTAATTAAAACTTTTTATAGCAAAGCCATTCTTCTGCCCCTTGAGCTTCTTGGCGTACTGTTGTTTGCAATAGGTAAAAGCATTATTTATGTTTTGTGGCTGGTCGTACGCACCGTTGTACGGCCTTTTCGCTTTGTCGCTGGTTCTAAAGGAAGGACACGCACCCGACTTGTATTAGTGGCGGTTTTTTTCGTAGCATTTCTCCTGGGTAATTTTTTGTATCCAAAATATTGGAATCAATCAGCAGATCGGATTAATCCCAAGATTGACAGCTTGAAGTCGCGCGCGCATCTACCAGCTGCCATTGCAAAGATTGATACGAAAGGAGTTTTGTCTGCAATCGGCAATAAAATATACGTAAACCATTTTTACGAGGTGCCATTCTCCCTCGGCCTGGATTTGCAGGGCGGCACGCATCTTGTGTATGAAGCTGATACTGATGCGTTGAAGGGCAAAGATCCCGCGGAAGCAATGGCTGGCATTCGCGATATTATTGAGCGAAGAGTCAACTCTCTTGGCGTGCGCGAGCCGCTTGTGCAGGTAAAAAAAACCGGTGATAAACACCGTCTTATTGTTGAGCTGGCCGGTGTGTACAATACCAACGAAGCAATTAAATCAATTGGCGCTACACCCACGCTTGTTTTCAAAGAAGAGCGCACAGACGAGGAAGTTAAGCAGATTTTCTCTTCTAAAGAATTTCTCCAGAAAGAAGCTATGGATAACCGCGCCGCATTGTGCCGAAATGTTGAGTTTATCTACGCATTTCAAGAAATGTACAAGATAGATCCGTGTTTTTCAGAGACGTTGCTAAATGGTCAGTATCTTAAACAAGCAGAAATAGAGTTTGATCCCAATACCAATCAGCCGTATGTGGGGTTAGTTTTTAATGACGAAGGCGCGAAACTTTTTGAAAACATTACCGAGAAGAATATTGGGAAACCCCTTGCTATTTATATTGATAAAATACCTTTAAGTATTCCCAATGTGCAGCAAAAAATTGCTGGTGGCAAGGCGCAAATTACTGGCATTTTTACCGTTGACGAAGTAAAAACACTCGTGCGCAACTTAAATGCGGGCGCACTGCCGGTGCCTATAAATCTCGTATCACAGCAGACAATTGGCGCGACTCTGGGCAGTGACTCGGTTAAAAAAAGCATGACCGCGGCTATTTGGGGTGCGGTTTTTGTCGCGGTCTTTATGATTCTAATGTATCGTCTGTCTGGCGTTGTCAGCGTAATTTCTTTAGTATTTTACGCTTTGATAACTCTTACTGTCTTTAAGCTCTTGCCCGTAACTATGACATTACCAGGTATCGGAGGATTTATTCTTTCTCTTGGCATGGCAGTAGATGCTAACGTACTAGTATTTGAGCGTCTGCGCGATGAATTTCGCCGCGCGCCGGATTTGAGTTTTTCTCACGTGCTCGACCGTGCATTTGAACGCGCATGGACGTCCATTCGCGATGGCAATATCTCCACACTTATTACCTGCGCCATTTTGTTTTGGTTTTCCACTAGTTTTGTGAAAGGATTTGCCCTGACACTCGGTATCGGTATTTTGGTTAGCATGTTTTGCGCGATGGTCGTGACGCGCCATTTCCTTCGCTGGTTTGTGGGAGGACGACTGGAGAAATATCGAAGGATATGGACAAGGTAAATAAATTCAAAATTCAAAATGCAAAAGTCAAAACTATGATATGAATTTTCTAAAAGAAAATTCATTAAAATATGATCGCCGGAGGCGATACCTCACTTTTAACTTTTGAATTTTAACTTTTAACTTCGATTGGCTTCTATGCTTAAATATCACAAATACTTCTACGCACTATCACTAGCCGTTACTGTAATAGGCATCGCAAGCCTGCTTCTTTTCGGCTTGCGATTCGGTACTGATTTTATTGGAGGAAGTTCTATGGAAGTGCAGTTTTCCGTGGGTCGGCCATCCCACCAAGAAATTATACAGAAACTCTCCGATTTGAATTTGGGTGATATCTCCATTCGCAATAGCGGCGAAAAGAGCGTAATTATGCGTTTTAAATCTGTGGATGAAACAACCCACCAAGCCATTCTTTCTCATCTAAAGGAAATTCAACAGCCGGGTTCGACCCCTTCGATAAACTCAGGGCAAGCAAGCTCCCCTCAATCCGATTCGGAGCAAGCGCCGCAAGAGGGTTCTGATGCCACTATCGCAGAATCTCAATTTGATTCTATTGGTCCTGCTATCGGTAAAGAAACGCAACAGCGTTCAATGTACGCAATGGGACTGGTGATTTTTATGATTGCTCTTTATGTAACGTGGGCATTTCGCAAAGTTTCATATCCTTTAGGGTCGTCTAAGTATGGCATCATAACAATTATTACTCTCTTCCACGATGTTATTATCACAGTAGGTATTTTTTCTATTTTAGGTTATTTTTTCTCAATTGAAATTGGTGTTCCCTTTATTGCCGCTCTATTGACTGTACTGGGGTATTCGGTAAATGATACGATAGTTGTATTTGACAGAATACGTGAGAATCTTGCTCGCCAGCGTGCCCAGTTTTCTTTTGCTGAAATTGTAGATACGAGTATGCGCGAAACGGTTGTGCGTTCAATCAACACTTCACTGACAGCTTTCGTCGCATTATGCGCAGTGCTTATTTTTGGTGGAGAATCTATCCGCTATTTCATCCTGACTCTTGTAATTGGTGTTGTTGTAGGAACGTATTCGTCTATTTGGATTGCCAGTCCATTGTTAGTTACTTGGCATGATTTTGTTCGTAGGCGAGTAATTCGCTAACATGATTGACAATAAAATTTGTCTATGATATATATAAAGTAATCAATAAGTATGATCCCATCTCAAAAAATTCAAATAAAGCCGGTAGTTGAACGCATTATGCGGTCTCTGCCCGAACGAAATAGAGACATTATTGCCTCTCGTTTTGGTATTGGCAAAGAAGGCCACGAGACTCTCGAGTCTATTGGTAGGCGCTATAGGGTAACGCGTGAGCGCGTACGCCAAATTGAAGAGGCTTCATTGGTAAAATTGACTACATGCTACGACTATCAGATTCTAGAACCTTACTTTGAGAAGATTGCCGCATTCATTGACGAAAGAGGAGGCATGGCGCAAGAGCAAGAACTTTTGCGGGATTTAGTTCCTTCCGCGCAGAGCGCGCATCTTCGTCTTGCTTTGAATTTAAGCGATGCTTTTACTTCTATTGCAGAAACCGACGATTTTCATCCTATGTGGGCGACCAACAAGATGTCTGCCGATCAATTGCAAAGTATTCTTTTGCGTGTAGCTTCTTATTTGCATCAAGAGAGGATTCCGATGGCATGGGGAAATCTTTTAGAAATAGCAAAAAAAGAAGCGGCAAAAACAGCCCCGGATTTTTCGGCTGATGTAATCGCTCGCCATATAGCAGTTGCAAAAAACATTAAGAAGGGACCTTTTGAAAAATATGGTCTTGCGCATTGGCCGGAAATTAGCCCACGCGGCATGCGCGACAAGGCGTATCTTGTGTTGGAGGAAAGCGCAAAAACACCACTTCATTTTCGTGAAATTGCAAAGCTTATAGATTCTCTCGCATATTTCAAAAATCTTAATAGCCGCCACGCTCATCCACAAACCGTACACAACGAGCTTATTAAAGATGGGCGATTTGTACTTGTTGGACGTGGCACATACGGCCTGGTAAAATGGGGGTATAAGCCGGGAATAGTGCGCGATGTAATGGTCAGCACTTTGAAGGAGTCTGGTCCCATGACCAAAGAAGAGCTTACGGCGAGTGTTCTTAAGCAGCGCATGGTGCAGGAAAATACGATTTTACTGAATATGCAGAATAAAAAGTATTTCCGCCGTACTTCCGATGGGAGATATACCGTAGCGTAATCGGACTATAAACAAATTAGAATTTCGAATTTCGAATTTTTAATTTTGAATAAAATTAGAATTTTGAATGTTGATTCGAAATTCTAAATTAAAAATTGATAGTAATTTATCAATTAGGACCGTAACCCTCGTCTTGGGCTCTCCTCGGGCACGGGTTTCATTCATGGACATCATCGGTACATTTGTCAGGTTGATACTCGTCATGATTCGTGACACTTGGTGGTTTATAACACCACTGCTTTTATGGCCACTCTTTTGGGAGATTTGGCTGTATTGGCGTTTTTATTTATGGGCTAGTAAAATACCAACAATCATGCTTGAGATTAAGCCGCCGCCCGATGTTCTTAAAACACCAAAAGCAATGGAAGTGATGCTTGCTGGTTTGCATGGATCGTGGGGAACTCTTAAGACACGTGATTATTGGATCTGGGGTAAACGTCAGCCTCGTTTCAATTTGGAATTCACTGGCGAAAACGGCAGGATGCATTTCTATATACGCTGCCAGCGAAAATATCGTAATTTTGTTGAAGCGCATATTTACGCAGAATATCCTGACGCGGAAATTTTTGAAGTGGAGGATTATGTAAATAGAGTTCCGCCTGATTTGCCCAATAAAGAATGGGAGTTATGGGGTACGGAAATGAAATTTGATAACAATCAGGCATACCCAATTCGCACATACGAATATTTTGAGGATATGGAAGAGGAGCGTAGAATCGATCCGCTTTCCACATTTGCGGAAGTTATTTCAAAGCTGGGCGAGGGCGAGCATGTGTGGGTGCAAATTATAATACAGCCGATTCTTTCTAGTGAATGGACGCCGCAAGCAAAAGAAGTTTTAGATAAGTTGCTTGGCAGGGGAACGGGTCCAACATCGGAAAAAAGTTTTTTTGAACATATAGCAGAAATGACTTGGAAGGGCATTCGTATAGTTACGCACGGCGAAGTGCCGGTATGGGATGCGGCTAAAGCCGAAGAAAATCAGTTTGGCGCATTGCGCCTTTCTCGATATGAGCAGGATATAGTCGCGGCAGTAGCAAACAAAATGAGCAAGCCGGGATTCAATGCTATGGTGCGTACGCTTTATATCGGTCGAAGGGATGTATACGATGGGACGGTTATCGGAGCCGTGCAAGGGGCATTTAAGCAATTTACCGATCAAAATTTAAATGGACTTCGCTTGATAAGCGACACCAAGCCAAGTAATCATATTATTTTATTTCGTGAAATGCGAAATCAACGGCGCAGAATTCGCCAGTTTAGATTATATAAAGGGAGGATGTTCAATGATTTTTTTGGATCAGAGCCGTATGTTATGAATACAGAGGAGCTTGCGACGTTGTTTCATTTTCCGGGACGAGTTATTCACGCTCCTTCATTCCCGCGCGTGGAAAGCAAGAGAGGAGAGCCGCCTGCGGGACTACCGTTTTAATATATAGCATAGCCTCGTTTAGTTTTTCTTTTTGAAACCCAGACCCAAGCCCAGCCATTTCAAAAAGAAAAACTAAACGAGGCTATGCACCACAATTTTGCATTTTGATTTTTAAGTTTTGAATTCGCTATCATGCCTGACATAAATTATTTCGCGCAACTAAATTATCGCGGACAGAAAAGCCGTTTTGGCATTAAAACGGACGATCGCCGCCGTCATATGTATGTGATCGGCAAAACTGGCATGGGTAAAAGCGAGATGCTTAAAACCATGGCAATTCAAGATATCCTTAATGGTAATGGCGTTGGTATCGTAGACCCTCACGGCGAGCTTGCGGAAGCCGTGCTTGATTTTATTCCGCAAGATCGCGTCAATGATGTTGTATATTTTAATCCTGCGGATTATGAATATCCAATGGGTTTTAACGTTCTTGAAAATGTTAATTTTGACCAAAGGCATCTTGTCGCATCTGGTTTGATGGGTGTGTTTAAGAAGTTATGGCCAGATGTGTGGTCTGCTCGCATGGAATATATTTTGAATAATGCCATTTTAGCGTTGCTAGAATATCCTGATGCAACCATGCTTGGCATCAACCGCATGTTTTCCAATCCATCATTCCGCAAGCGGGTGATAGATCACATTAGCGATCCTGTGGTAAAAACATTTTGGGTAGACGAGTATTCAAAATATACCCAACGGCTTGAATCAGAAGCAACGGCATCTATTCAAAATAAAGTCGGACAGTTCGTTTCAGCGCCACTCATTCGCAATATCATCGGTCAAGTAAAATCTACTGTGGACATCCGCTCTGTAATGGATGATCGTAAAATATTTATCGCTAATCTTTCAAAGGGAAGAATCGGCGAAGATAACGGCAGATTGCTTGGCTCCATGCTTATGACTAAAGTCTATCTTGCCGCTATGTCACGCGTGGATATTCCAGAAGAACAGCGCGAAGACTTTTTCTTTTATGTGGATGAGTTTCAGAATTTTCAGTCAAAAGCGTTTGCCGACGTGCTTTCCGAGGCACGTAAATATCATCTCTCTCTTATTTTGGCACATCAATATGTAACACAAATGGAAGAGGAGGTTAGCGATGCTGTTTTTGGCAACGTGGGTACGATTGTGGCATTTCGCGTTGGCGCGATTGACGGTGAGTTGTTGGAGAAAGAATTTTCACCGGATTTTCTCGTGGAGGATTTTGTTAATCTCGGTAAATATAATGTTATCTTGAAACTTATGATTGATGGTCTTGCTTCGCGCGGATTTTCTGCCGCGACATTGCCCCCGCTGGAGTTTGCAGAGGCTTCTCGCCGTGACGAAGTAGTCACCTTTTCTCGCGCGCATTTTACTAATCCACGCGCGGAAGTGGAAAAATATATCACTTCTTGGCACGAAGATATCGCGGGCATGGATTCTAAGTCAGCTTCAAGAGACGATGGTCCATCGAGAGCCCGTTCCGCAGAATCAGGATCGCTGAGAGAGGGGAATATAGAACTTTTTGATGCTGTATGCGATAATTGCGGTAAGCCGACCAAAATTCCATTTCAGCCCGATGGCAAACGTCCGGTGTATTGCAAGAAGTGCAGGCAAAAATTGATAGCAGGTAGAAATGTGGCAAAGTCAGCCTCTGCGCAAGACTTTGACTTGGCAAAGTCAAAGATGTCAGAGACGAACCCGCCAATATACGTTCAGCTTTCCGCGGCAGAACTTACGGGTAATAAAAAAGAACCTGATTTAGAGGCCGTGCGCGATCTACTTCGTGAGTTTAGAGAAGATACCACCGAAGAAATAGCTGAAGATTCTCCAATGGAAGAAGGTATATCAGGAGGGGAAACAACGGAAATAGAGCCAGAAGATGGTACAATAAAGCCGGAGGAAGAAGCGGATGCCCAATCCGCAGACGACGATGAAGAGGATTATCCAGCAGAGGAAGATGAATAGAATATTTACGCAGATTGATTTTTGAAGTATAAATAAAATAACACATATGCGCGATGTGAAATTGATCAACATTTTTACTTAATTAATTTTATATCACGCGCAATACATATAATAATCATATAAATTATGAACGATTCAGAAAAAAAATGGCATATTCCTTTCGCTTTGGGTATTTTGAGCTTATTAATGTTAGTTTCATTCGTATATTTTGGCAGCGATGGAAAGCAGGCGTCTGTCGGTGGTGAAACGGTTGATATGGCTACATTAGTAGTAGATGGATCTCCAGTCATAGGTTCCACGGACGCGCCAGTTATTGTTGTGGAGTTTGCGGATTTTCAGTGTCCGTTTTGCGGATTATTCGCCAAAAACACATATTCCCAGATTAAATCGCAATATATTGACACTGGAAAAGTTAAATTCGTATATCGTAATTTTGCTTTTCTTGGATTGGAATCGCAAGATTCGGCTAATGCGGCTTATTGCGCGCAAGATCAAGGAAAGTTTTGGGAATATCATGATTATCTTTATTCTCATCAAAACGGAGAGAATGAGGGCGCATTTATTAAAGATAATTTGAAAAAGTTTGCGCAAGACTTAGGGCTCGATTCTTCTTCGTTTGATTCCTGTGTTGATTTCAGTAAATATCAGGATCGCGTTACCGCGGATATAAAAGCAGGTCGCGATGCTGGCGTAACAGGAACCCCAACTGTATTTATTGGTGGAAAGCTCATCAGTGGAGCGCAAGGTTTTCAGATATATGCTGATGCAATTGAAGCGCAGTTGAGTAAATAAAGATATCTTAAAACGCAAATCTAAAATCGCAAATCTGCAACTCAAATCTTAAATCTCCGTTCGTCAGATTAGAAGTTTTTCCGCCAGAGGCGCCTGTCCGCCTCTGGCGGGGATCAGCCTTTGGCTGAGAGATTTTAGATTCAGTTTTGAGTTTTGCCTGCCCGAAACGCTTCGCGTATCGATGCGGGCGGGCCATTTGAGATTTGAGATAAATAAAATTGATTTGGACTTTGTAATTTTTAGTTTATGCCCCTAACTCCATTTTTGTTTGAGTATCTAATAAGTGGTTTTTTTGCAACGGTTGTGATGACTTTGAGTGTATTTTTTCTGCGTAATTTATTGGGTATCCATCTTAATATTCCGGTAATGTTGGGTTCAATGATTTTGCCAGGTGCGGCAGAGCAGTGGCATCGTAGAATTGGAATGACAAGTCATTTATTGATAGGTTCGGTTTTAGGACTTATTTTCGGGTTATTGGTGTACAATAAAATTTTGTTTTATGAATTTACCTTGTTGAATTGCATAGGGTTCGCGATTTTATCATGGTTGGTGATGATGGCTGTTTTAATGCCAATCAGCGGCCGTGGACTTTGGGGATTTAAGCAACATGAGCATGTTTGGGTGGCATCACTCGCGGGGCATGTGATTTATGGCGGCGCTCTATATACATTCCACTATCTATTATTCATAGTGCCATACGCGCAATAGAAAAGAATAAGTTCGATATTTTCAAAAACTCCTTTTGTAAGAGGAGTTTTTTGTTGGTATGATGGAAGTAATCTTAAAATTCAAATCTCAAATCGCAAAATTAAAACTTAAATTTTTCAGCCAAAGCAAGAAATACAACGTAGATTTTAGATTCAGTTTTGAGTTTTGCCATTTGAGATTTGAGTTTGATATTTATTTTCTTTCTTCTATGAAAAACATCGTAGTTCTTGGTTCCGGTTTCGGCGGCATCCGCGCCGCTCTTGAAGCAAATAATAGATTGCCGAGCAGTGGCTGGCAGGTGGTTGTAATTGATAGGCGTACTTTCCATACCTTCAGCCCCATTCTTTATGAGGTTGCGACCGCCTACTCGCAAATAGAGCCAAAGTCAGGCGTTGAAAACCGCGATTTGGACAGCGCGCTCGCGGAAGACGTGTGCGTTCCCCTGCGGGAGGTATTTCGCAACACTAATATTCAGGTGGTTCATGATGAAATAATAAAGATAGATGTTGTAAGTAAGAAAATAGAAACAAAAGACGGCAATGTTATTCCTTATGAGTTTTGTGTCAGCGCGCTGGGGACGGAAGCATTCTTTTTTGGTATTGAAGGAGCAGAGTCCAATAGCTATCCACTTAAATCTTTTGAAGATGGATTAAAGATCAGAGAGAAATTGCGCATGATGATTGGAGATATGGCGAATAAAAAAAAACATATCATTGTAGTAGGAGGAGGCCCTTCGGGCGTCGAGGTTATCGCAGAGATGGCCGGATTCATCAGAAAAACGTGTCGCCAGTATGGCATTGCGTCGTCAGATGTAGCCTTAACTTTAATGGAAGCGCAGAGCGGAATCCTTGCAGGATTCAGTAAATCATTTATAGACACGGTAGAAAATCGCCTTAAAGTTTTTAACATAAACATTCGTACAAACATGCATATAGCGCGCGTAACCCCATCAAGCGTGGTTCTAGATAATGGAGAAGAAGTTGGGGCGGATATTATCTTGTGGAGTGCGGGCGTGCAGACACCTGCGGTGGTTATCGGGGCGGACTTGCGCCAAGATAACCGTCATAGAATAGTAGTCGATGATTATTTGCGCGCGCAGGGCCATGAGGATTTTTTTGCCATAGGTGATAATTCTTTATTTTTTGATAAGAAAAGAAATATGCCGGCATCAGGCACGGCATTTGTAGCTATTGAAGAAGGAAAAGTTGCCGCAGAAAATATTTTGCGTACAATAACGTGCAAGCCATTGAAGCCGTACGATTTTTTTGCGCCGGTGTATGTAGCGCCAATAGGAGGAAAATACGCGGTCGCTAATGTATTCGGCTATACACTGAGCGGATTATTTGCGTGGGTTTTTCGCGTGGCGATTGATTTTCGTTATTATTCTTCTATTTTTTCATACCCACGAGCGCTCAAGTTAATTTTGCGTGGCGTTTGGATGTTCTCGAGAAATGATGGATAGTAAAAATCTCAAAACGCAAATCTCAAATCGCAAAACTAAAACCCAAATCTAAAAACTACAACAAAGATTTAAGATTTGCGATTTAGATTTAAGATTTGCCATTTGAGATTTGAGATAAAATTTATGCCCGAAAAATTAACCCTCATAACCACTGACCAAGTAATGATAGTCGGCAATTATTATCCCGCCAGCAATGTAAAAGCGCCGGCGGTAATTTTACTACACATGATGCCGGCAACCAAAGAATCGTGGGACGAGTTTGCTAAAAAATTGCAGCAAGCCGGTTTTCAAGTTCTTGCGATAGACGAGCGCGGGCATGGCGAATCAATCAAAAAGGGGCAAGACGGCGAAGGGTTTATTCTTGATTACAAAAAATTTTCACTAGAAGATCATCAGGCCAAGAAATTAGACGTTGAGGCGTGCCGCGAGTTCTTTATTGAAAAAGAAGTGTCTATGGGCGATATTTTTATGGGTGGCGCTTCAATAGGAGCAAATCTTGCTATTCAATATTTAGCCGAACATCCAGAAGCGCGCGCGGCATTCGCGCTTTCGCCCGGGCTTGATTTTGGCGGGATTGAAACGGTACCTTTAGTACAAGTCCTGCAAGCCACGCAATCACTTTTTTTGATTGCTGCTAAAGATGATGCCATCTCGGCTTACGCAGTTGGCCAACTATCCGACCAAGGCGCTGCTAAAAAGCGTGTGGAGCTTTATGAAAAGGGTGGTCATGGGACGAATCTATTTTTTACTAATCCTGATTTGATGGATGAGCTTGTGTCATGGCTGCGCAATTTTTGAATTTAGCTTAAGATACACGGCCGTGTATGTTAAGCTAAATTCAAAATAACTAATATTAGAAGATAAGAAAAATAAAAGGGTAATACGCCATTAGCGTATTACCCCGTATGTTTAGATTCCGCCATGCAAGCCGCGAACGCGGAAAGCGCTGGGGTCAACGAGTATGACGTACGGACCTTTATAATTCCAGAGCGCGTTGTGCGACTGAGGAATATTTCGTATGCCAATTGCGTGAAGCGAACGAAGCAGTCCCTCGGACATTTCTGCGAACAGGCGATCGACGTGTCCGCTAACACGCACAATAATCGGCGCGCCTTCTTCCACAAGCGGCCGCGCTATGGCAGTGCCGCTATGATGCATAATCGCGCGGTTGCTTTCCGCCCACGCCTCATGCGAGCCCATGCCGATGTGGCGTTTCTTGCGCCAATCATCACCAACAATTTTCGCTGGCGACTCGTGGGTCCCCGCGAAACGACTGCCGAACATAACACACTGCGCTCCGGCGGCAATTACGGCAAGTGTGTCCGAGTTTGTTTCAAGCCCGCCGTCAGCGCATACAGGAACGCCATATTCACGAGCTTCATCCGCGCATTCATACACCGCTGTTAGCTGCGGCATCCAGACGCCGTTTGCCATTGGAGTAATGCAGATAGAACCAATACCTTGGCCAACTCGTAGGCCATCAACGCCAAGCTCAAGCAGACGGCGCGCGCCTTGGCGCGACGCGCAATTCCCCGCGATGATATCACAGGGGCGGTTCAGTTCATTCCGTAATTGTTTTATTACTTGGATGGTGAGTTCTACTTTTTTCTCCGAAGATCGTGCCGTATCTATTACGAGCGCGTCCGCTCCAGCTTCAATTAGCACGCGTAAGGTTTCAGGGTGTTCGTAATCATATTTTGTTACAGCGCAGGTAACAGCTAAGCGACCCTCACGGTCAAGCGTGGCATCTCTGTATGAATGGTTTGACTCCAGATCTTTGAGGGTTACAAGATACATTGGCCACAACTTCTCATTGTAAACTACCAGCGACCTGCGGCCTCTCTTTACCATGAGGTTATGAAGAAATGCGGTGTCAAGCAGGCCGTCTTGCATGGGTATATCAGCTAAAGATACACCAGAGGCGTCACGCCTAACCATTCTTGTGCGTAACTGATCGTTTGCCAGGCGCATGTCGCTATCTTCTCGCTCATAGGTTCCTATAAATTCACTTTGCGGCGAGCCGTCACGCGTTAGAGGAAGATTTGAATAGTCCGTATCAAGCGCGCGAGCAATCTTGTCATTTAGAGAAAGCGTGAATGGAATGGGTGTAATAGCTGGCTGTATCACCAGGCTCTTGATGTAAAGTACAAGTTCTCGTTGTTCTTCGGGCGTGAAAGTAGAGGGTAGGACTCCTATGCCACCATTAAGCGCCGCGCGCACCGCGATGGCAAGTCCTGTTACAGTTCCCATAGGCGAGGATACAAACGGGTGCGCGAGCGAAATATTGCGCGAAAAACGCCCACGAATTGATACCTCGTCTAGCTCAAAATTTCTGTATCCCTCCACGAACGCGATTCTTTCAAAACCGTAGGCGGTGTAGAGATCTCTGTCCAATAGAGTTCTAAGCGGAAGCCCTGTCATTTTTGTGCTCATGTCTCCTCCTTTGGTATGCCGTAGTTTTTCCGCCAGAGCAAGAAATATAAAATGATATATTTTTTTAAGCGAATTAGCCTCTGGCTGAAACGAAGGATGCCTTGTTAAAGAACTATACTTTCATTCCAATATGATTAGCTATGTATAGCACGAGTTGGAAGCAGTAACAAGCTCGCCAGCAACTAAAAACTGGGGCTACCGAGTAGCCCCAGTTTTTAGTTGCTGGCGTATTATTTATATTGTATAGTATTGGCTATGTCGTACGAGTTAAAAAAATCCTTCGAGTACCCTCATGATGAACTCCATCGAAAGGTAGTGGTAGCCATGTCAGGCGGCGTGGACTCTAGCGTATCCGCGGCTCTGCTTAAATACGGGGGTTTTTCCGCCAGAGGCGGACCAGCCGTTGGCCGCGATGTTATTGGAGTGTTTATGAAATGCTGGAATGAGAACGACGAACTTACGCTTGGGCAATGCACTGCGGTTGATGACGAGTACAACGCGCGGCGAGTGGCCGGGCATCTTGGCATACCTTTTTACAGCTTTAATTTTATTGATGAATACAAAACGCGTGTCGTTGATTATTTCGTGCGTGAATACGCGGCTGGGCGCACGCCAAATCCTGACGTGATGTGCAATAAAGAAATTAAATTCGGCATTTTTTTTGAAAAAGTAATGGGGGAGATGGGCGCTGACTTTATGGCGACAGGACACTACGCCCGAATATCAACGAATAGCAAATCAAATACGAATAAACGACTAGACGAACCGCAAGTTAGTAGATTCGTAAATTCGCAGCGGAGTCGTTATTCGCTGATGAAAGCTAGCGACGGCAATAAAGACCAATCGTATTTTCTATATCGCGTGAGTAGTGAAAAATTGGCGCGGACAATTTTTCCTATCGGCGAATATGAAAAGCCACAGGTGCGCGAAATGGCGCGTGAGTTTGGCTTGCCTAATTCCGAGCGGCCTGATAGCCAGGGAATTTGTTTTATCGGCGAAATAAAAGTGCGGGATTTCTTGAAGCACTATATTCCTGACAGCCCCGGGCCGATTATAAATCATAAAGGAGAGACAATCGGCACGCATGATGGCCTGCATCTTTACACAATTGGTCAGCGCAAGGGGATTGGCATTGGCGGAGGCCTGGCTTACTATGTTACGGCAAAAGATTACAAGACAAATACTTTGCTCGTAGCTTTTGAATATGACGATAAACTAAAAGAGGGTGAGTGTATGGTGGAAGATTTGCATTGGATAGGAGACGCGCCAAAATTTCCTTTGCATGTGAACGGAAAACTGCGTTATCGCCAGCCGGATCAAGGAATGACATTATACAAAGAAGGCGACAAAGCGCGCGCGGTTTTTGATTCGCCGCAACGCGCTGTCACTCCGGGCCAGTCGGCGGTATTCTATCAAGGCGAGGAATGCTTGGGCGGAGGAACGATATGTGGTAAAGTGTGATTATTGTGGCGCAGAAGGATATTTAGATTTAGAAGTTTAAAATTAGCATTGAATAATTACAAATTTCAAATGTCAAATTACAAATCAATTTTAGATTACAAATATTAAATGTCAAAAATTTTGGATTTTCGTTTTTGGCATTCATTTGTAATTTGTAATTTGGATTTTGACATTTACTGTCATGTCTTCTTCCGAAATTCGTAAAAAGTTTTTAGACTATTTCGCCGCGCACGGGCACGCGGTAGTGCCGTCGTCTTCACTTTTGCCGGATGATCCTTCGGTGCTTTTGACAACCGCGGGCATGCAGCAATTCAAGCCTTATTATACTGGCGAGGCTGACCCAATGGTTTCGCCGCATCCTGCGCTCAAAGGCGTTCCGCTTGGCAAAAAAAACGCGACTTCCATACAAAAATGTTTCCGCACTTCAGACATTGACGAAGTGGGCGATGATACCCACCTGACATTTTTTGAAATGATGGGTAATTTTTCATTCGGTGGATACTTTAAGAAAGAAGCAATTAAGTATGTATACGAGTTCATTGCAAAAGAAATGGGCCTACGCGTTGAATACGTGACAATTTTTCAAGGAAATGAAAGCATACCTCGCGATTTTGAATCAGCGGAGATTTGGCGCTTGCTCAACCCTGCAATTGAGGTGCGTGAGGCGGGCATGGAAGATAATTTTTGGGGGCCGACCGGCAGTCGCGGTCCGTGCGGTCCAACCACGGAAATTTACATCAAAAATGCCAAAGGCGAGAGCGTGGAAATTTGGAACGTGGTATTTAATGAATATCTTTGCGCGGGAAGTAGAGAGGATTTAATGAGCGGATTTGGCGACCATACCTTAGAAAAATTGGAGGTTCTTGGAGTTGATACCGGCATGGGGCTCGAACGGCTGACTATGACGGTTCAACAAAAGGCAACGATTTTTGATACAGATTTGTTCGCGCCGTTAATGGACATGCTGCCCGAGCGGCTGGACACGCGCAAAAAGCGCATCATCGCAGACCATTGCAGGGGCACGGCTTTTTTGTTGTCCGACGGTGTGCGCCCTTCAAACAAAGAGGCGGGATATGTGCTTCGTCGGCTTATGCGCCGCGTGATGGTTTACGAATATATTTATCGCCAAGCGAACCCTTTTGACACGCTGTCAGTTCTTGAAAAGGTTACGTCTATGTATCAGCAGTTTTACCCCGAGCTTGATTGGAACGTAATATACGAAGAGACAATAAAGGAGAAAGAAAAATTTGAAAAAAGTGTAGCGCGCGGATTGAGGGAGTTGGAAAAAACCACAGTTATTGGTACCGAGGCGGCGTTTCGTCTTTATGAAACATTTGGTTTGCCATATGAAATTATTAAAGAGTTAGGCGGTATAAAAGCAGAACAATTAAACAGGCAAGATTTTGACGTGCGATTTAAGAAGCATCAAGAGATTTCTCGCGCTGGCCAAGAAGCAAAATTTGGCGGGCACGGGCTTATATTGGACACAGGCGAGTTGAGGGCGAGAGACGAGGAAGAGCTTAAAAAGGTTACTCGGCTTCATACGGCAACTCATCTTTTGCAAGCCGGTCTGCGCAAAGTGCTCGGCGATAGCATACATCAAGATGGCTCTGATATTACTGTGGAGCGATTGCGTTTTGATTTTAATTTTGACAGAAAATTGACAGATGAAGAAATAAAGCAGGTTGAAGGCTGGGTTAACGAAATAGTTAAGCGAGATGTGCCAATGGGCTTTACTAATATGCCGTTTGAAAAAGCGAAAGCAAGTGGCGCGCTGTATTCAAATAAAGAAAAATATCCAGCTGTAGTAAAAGTGTATTCCGCGCAGGACCATGCAACCGGCGAAGTATTTACTAAAGAACTGTGCGGAGGTCCGCACGTAACTCATACGGGAGAGGTGGGAGTATTTAAAATTACTAAACAGGAAGCAGTGAGCGCCGGAGTGCGGCGTATTAGGGCGATTGTGGAAGGTTGATAATAAGCACGGCAAATTAAATACTCCGCGGTTCTGCGGAGTATTTAATTTGCCAAGATTATCCCCGTTTGTTTCTAACGGCGCGCGTGATATAATATAAGTGATGATATCTTTTGCATCTCTAACAACATTTTTTTGGCCGGGAAAGAAAGAATTCATTACTGTTTTTGATCTTGGTACTTTTAGTATCAAGGCGTTACTGGTTGAAATAGGCGATGGGAAAGCAGTAGTGCGCGCGGCATGCGAGGAGCATTATGGCCCGGATGGTTTTGGTGACATAAAAGATGCAAGACAGAAAGTTTTTGCCGAGCTAAAACGTATATCGGGAATTACGCCCAACCACATATTCGTCGGTCTCTCCGGAAGCTCTGTGTTTGGTAAAAATTTTTCCCAATTTTACGCACGAGAAAATCCGCATTCTGAAATCGACGTTCCCGAGTTAAAGCATTTATTGCAGAATGTTGAACAGCGCGCGTACGAGTCACTACGAAAAGATTTCGCGCGCGAGACCGGACTGTCGGAGATTGAAGTATATATTATCAACGCTGCTGCGCAGGAAGTAAAAATTGACGGTTATCGGGTTGTAAATCCTCTCAATTTTCGCGGAAGAGAAATTAGTTTTAGTATTTTTAATTCTTATGTCGCCCGGCAATATTTGAAAAAAATAAGCGATCTTTTTACAAACAGCAATTTGATTCTGGACGGTTTTGTATACGAACCCTTTGCCCTGCATCAGAATTTTCTGCGTAAAGTGGCGCCAGACTATAATGCCATATTTCTTGATGTTGGTGGTTCATGCAGTACGGTAAGCGTCGTGCGCAAAGGACGTATTGAACAAGTGGGAAACGTGGAGATTGGCGGCGCGGCGTTTACTAAAAAAATTGCGCGAGAGCTAGAAGTTGGTTATTGGGAAGCAGAGCATATTAAAATGCGATATGATAGGGAGGATATAAGTCTTGCCGTTTCGCGCAAGCTTATGAAAATTTTTGCTAATGAAACAGAAACATTTCTACGAGGGCTCGAAATCATTTTGCATGATTTTTCACAATCAAGTTTATTGCCCCCCGTGCTGTATCTCACGGGAGGAGGAAGCATGTTTAGTCACGTGCAAAAAATGATGGCAAAAAAAGAGTGGCGCGAAGAACTTTCTTTTCTGCAGCCGTTGCGTATTAATTATATTGAACAAAGTTTTTTTCCACTGGTGAGCGTGAATTCGCAATTTTCATATGACGCGCGATGGGCGCAAGTATTTTCCCTAGCGCAGTTTATAGCAACAGAATCAGAACGCAAAGACGACGTGCTCTACAAAACAATTAAGCGCATGGTGAAGTTAATACAAGAGTAAAACAATCTCAAAATTCAAATCTCAAATCGTAAAACTGAATATCAAATCTTAAAACTGACAATCTATCTTGTCATCCCGAACACAGCGAGGGATTGAAAGATTTAAGATTTGAGGTGTAGATTTGAGATTTGCCATTTGAGATTTACGATACGTAATTTTAATCTTTGCATTTTTTAATCAAATGCCTCAATCAAGCGAAACAACTCTCTACGTAGACAAAGACAGCGATCTCGCTGTTGTTGTTGATATGATTTTACGTTCGCCTGCCAAGAAAATTTTTCTTGTTATTCCGGAGGACGCGCGTTTTGCCAGTCACATATTAAATTTTCAACTTTTACAGCGAGAAGCAGAAACCGTTCGTAAAGAGGTCGTGATTGTTTCTTTAGATATACGCGTGCAAGGTCTTGCTGCAAAATCAGGAATGAAGGTGCACCATTTAAGCGAGAAGTTTGGCGCGAAAGAACCGGAAGAAGATGAGGGGAAAGAGGAGGGGGTTGTTAGGCTTGTTCCGGCAAGGGTAGCTGACATCATTCTCCCGGGAGGCAGGGGGTCGTTGGCAACGCGAACCCCACAAAAATTAGCGCGCAGTCGTGATGGCTCATCATATCGAGGTTTAACCAAAGGAGATATGCATTCGTTTCTTCGCAAGCGTAGTCAGTCAGCGGAGCGGGAAACAATACATATACCAGTGCAAGAAGATGGGCTTGGACAAAAAGAGAAGCAGGGTGCTCAATCTTTATCTTTGTCCTCATTTTCAACTCTATCTTTGCTGAAGAGGTTTGCGGGTCATCCGGAGGTAAAACAGGAGCAAGTTTTTTTGGAAACTTCGCGTTACGTTAATGCATGGCAACCAAAGAAGAGAAAATGGTTTTCATTTTTTTCTTTTCTTCCGCAATTGCGCAGCCGCGATATTTTCTCTTACGTTTTTGCAATTTTTGTTATTTTCACTGTGCTTATTGGTGGTTTTGTCGCTTCTCTTACCCTACCCTCAGCTGATATAACTATATATCCGCATATAGATACCAGAGAAGCGATCATTCCCCTTAGAGTTGAAACTACTTTTTCCGGCGTGGATGAAAAAAATAGTTTAATAGGAGGACAGATTCTTCAGGAAACACAGCATGCAACGCAAATATTTTCCGCATCCGGCCAGCAGAATATCGAACAATACGCAAGCGGAAAAATTAGAGTTTACAATGAGTTTAGCTCCGCGCCGCAAACGCTTGTTAGCGGCACACGCTTTGTTTCAAACGATGGCCTGCTTTTTCGTACGGATGAGACTGTGGTAATAGCAGGCGCGCAGATAGACGGAGGAAAGATTGTCGCAAGCTCCACGATTGTAAGCGTTCACGCGGCAGAAGCTGGCGAACAGTATAATATTGGTCCTTCTACTTTTTCTATCCCGGGGTTTAAGGGTACTCCTAAATTTATCGCTTTCTATGGCAAGTCCGATACTCAGATGAGCGGAGGGTTTAAGGGTATTGCGCGTATTATTACCGATAGCGATATTTTTAATGCCAAAGATACGCTCCTCAAGGCGGTGGACGGACGTGCCTCAGATAAGCTTCGTGGTAGTATTCCGCAAGGGTATTTTCTTGCGCCCGATGCGTTGAGCGAGCTTCCCGCCATATTTACTTTTGACCATAAGCCAGGCGATCAAACAGATTCACTTAACGGCAAGGTAACATCCACGGCAATGGCGCTCGTATTTAAGCAAGAGGATGTTAATCAGATTATCGACTCTTATTTTGCGAATAGTATTGAAAATACGAGTAATCTTAAAATTCTTTCCGATAAAAATATTACATATACTTTCGGTAAACGAGATTTTATCAGCGGTAAGTTCGTGATATCGCTTAATGTAAAACAACCAATAGGTTATGTGGTAGTATTGGATACTTTACGCGACGATCTCGCTGGGCTTAATGAAGAAGGAGCGCGATTATATCTTGCAAGTTTGCAAGGGGTTGATAAAACGGAAGTGAAATTTTGGCCATTTTGGGTGCGTAGCATTCCTAAAAATGAGGAGAAAATTACTATCAATGTTAAATATATGGCAGAATAATTGCAAAAAAATCCCTCACAGCTGTGAGGGATTTTTTTGCAACGACTCTGGTGCGTTGCGCAAGTATACAAGCCGATGCTATAAAGATATAAAGAATAGGCACTTTCCAAACTTAATATAATCTGTTTGTGGGGAGGCGAAAGGTGAATCAAGGCAATGCCAAGCCCGTTGTTTACAGTAAAATTGGCAAACACGCAAAGGACGGGAAACGAAAAGTTATTCGCGTAGGGTTTATTTCGCGCATCGATTATCCAAGCAAGGGTTTCCGTAAAGGATTACTCGATCTTGCCGCGAGTACATTTTGCATTGCCCCCGGTATTGACTTTGTTGTTATTGCTGGCGGGTTAATATCAAATCATAGTTATAGGCAGTTACTAAAAGAAAATATTGCAAAAGCATTACAGCAACGAAAAAATTTAATTGCAAATAATAAGAGTGTTCCGAGGGAAGATAAAGAGACTGTAGAGACTATAACCGAAATTCGTTCACGGATACGCGAAGAAACACTCGATGCCATTGCACTAGGACTGGCCGATCTAATTCCAGAATTTACGAATTCTGAGGGAAAGAAAACCAGAATCTATATTATTACTTCTCCTGCGATTAACTATGATGGTGAGAATGGGCCTGAAATCGCGCAGCGTTTGAGCCGTTCGCGCCCCGATATCTCCTATTGGGGTCATGGCGATCAACGCGTGCGGCTGAAAGGCATTTTGCGCGAAGATGGAAAAGATAAAGATTTTTGGGTTGTGCTTCCCACTAAAGCCGCGTGGCGTTCAAAGTATTTTTCTACGCGTCCTGACAGGCTTATTGAAGATATCTCGCTTCAAACGACTCAAGATCTGCCGGAGTTGTGGATTAGCGACTGCGCGTGCGTCAGTCTCATTCGCCCACGCGGAGAGCTTTCTCGGCCTAGAGTATCCACGCCAGGGCTTCATCGTCTTCAAGAAGTAACAACTTCAGAAAACCAAGTTGGTGTTCGTGTAGTTGAGTTCTATTCTGATAGCGACAATCCTTTCGTGCGAACATTTAGTTTAAAGGACTACGTTGCTAATGAGCGCACGCTTATCGTAAATCCGCAGGTAGCTTCTGCTTTACAAATAGCTATTTTGGAGGAGTTGAAGAAGTATCCTCAAACTATCGGCATGCTGGAAGATGCCCTGCGCAAAAATCGTGAACTTATTGAGCAAGCTCTTACAGAATATAGGAATGGCGGATTCGATCCCCTTATAGTTTACGACGATGCATCAAAGAAGTATGATATTGCTATAAGCTGGCTACAAACAAAGTTGGCATATCCTGTTATCGATTCTAAGAAATTGAAAGTTGACGCGATTCTAGCATTCGGCTGTTTGCACGCAGGATATAATAGTACTCAATATCAATATTTTGTTCACGATCTACCCAAGATTATCTTGCAACATGGGATTACCACGTTGGTTGGCGCGGGGGACTATATAGCGGGATTAAAACACGATCTACATCTGCGCGGAGAAGTTTTTGTAGGCATGAACTATACCAAGCAAGAGGAATTGGCAGCAAGTTTGGTTGGCGCGGTAATGTTTAAAGTATTTAAAGCACGGTTTGACCTAACACGTAGGCGTAAGAATAGCTCGGCGGATGAGCAGAGCGTTATGGCTGCTGTAGAAAAGTCTTTGCTCGATTTTCGTTTCTGGCGTGGCAATCACGATAAATGGACGTTGGACTTTGGCATCGATCCTCTTACAACATTTCGTACCCGTCTGACAGCATATCTAATTGAACGTATAGAAGAATATCTTAGCAAGCGCAATTTTTTCACTAAAGGGGTTGGCGGAATAGTTAGGGCTCATATTATTTATTCTGATGAACACGTTTTGCATTCCGGGCTTAAAATGAGTATCAACCATCCAGAAATGGCGCGCGCGCAAACCACCTCTCTTCGCGCCCAGCATACTCTCGGCGCGCGTAAGGGCTTTCATATCGCGGTGCTTGCTAACTTCCATACTGCAGAGGAAGTATTGCAGTGGGAGCGCGATCTTGGTCAAAGGGTAGCGTTGCAAGTAGGGACGCTTGTTTCCGGCACCGACTTTGAGGATGGTAAATTAAAGACAGTTGATACGGGCGTTGGCATTCTCAAGGTGTATTCTCAAGATCAGAGGATTATTGCTACAGAAACTATATTTGAAGGCCCTAGGGAAGAAGACGAAGAACGTCTCGATAGTAATTCTATAGTAGTTACAGCGCTTTATGATCGGTTTAGTATTTAATATTGTATCCCGCCCCGCGACTGCAGGGCGGGTCTTTTTATTAAAATGTACTCTTCAGTGAATTACATTTTTTGTAATTTGTGCTATGGTTGGGTGAGAAGTTTGACCTAGTTCCTGAACAAAAGTAATCATACGAAAGGTCGCCTACGCCGAAGCTACGGCGGACCGAAGGTCGCCTTCGCATCTTCGTTACCACTACGAGCTACGGCGGACCGAAGGGAGGCTACGTGGACGCTTCTGACGAACAAGCTTCTAAGAAGCCCAAAACATCCAAGCATCATTTTCGTCCGCGTTCACGCGGCGGAAATAATGAGCCAGACAATCTAGTCGCAATCGCAGCTAGGGAATTGCACGATCCGTACCACGCGCTTTTCACTAATCTTCGTCCTCACGAAGTATTTATACTCTTATATTTTTGCTGGGATACGATTAGCATAGCAGCCAATACCCAAGTTCGTCATTCCAACGACATTTCAAGCTGGACTGTTCTTTTTGGCAGAGATGCAACCAGCGCTTCTGCGCGAAAGTCTCTTTGGGAGGGGTTTGTTTCTCCTAGAAAAAACGATGAAGATCTCGAGCTGATGGAGCATGCGGACAAGCTTTGCAAGTATGCAAAGAATGCGGGCATTTTAGGTATAAATGGGATATATCTTTTTGATAAGGAAGAATACAGATTATGGGAGCATCATTCGGATTACACCAGAATTTTTGGCCGCCTGTTGCCGCACGAAGCAATTTTAGTTGCTTTTCTTGCCTGGCATACATTTTGCCCTTACAGAGAAAGAGAAAGTCAGAATACTTTCTTTGATTCTAAAACAGGCAAGCCAGCCGTACCGCAGTTTAGGAAGCGTATAGAAACATGGATGTGGATGTTCAGCGACGGAGATCCTCAGAGAGTCATAGATCTAATCGAGAGCAAATATACCGATCCTAGAGATAAAAGCATGCGCGACCTAGCAAGCCAGGCAAAAAAGATTTGCATAAAAATGAGGAATTCAGGCTTGTTGCGTCATTAGTCTTAAAGATGGTCCCGCAGCGGCTGGACCATCTTTTCACATATAACAAAGCCTACAACATCAGGAAAAAAGCTTAATGAAAACTATATTCAAATTTTTTATAATTTTATTTGTGGGAGCCGCGGCTTTAGCGGTTGCCGCGTTTTTGTATTTGGAATACGGTGTAAGCCAAGTGGCTAACGCGCAAGATACAAAATTGCGTACTATTGAAATCACGCGAGGAATGGGAGCAAGTACCATGGCGGATAAATTACAGCAAGAAGGCATTATTCAAAATCCGTTGTATTTTTTATACTATGCGTGGCGGGAAAATGCGACCTCGCAGCTAAAAGCTGGAACATATAGCTTTAGTCCATCGATGCGTATTGCCGATATTGTGAGCGCGATGGAGCAAGGCGCGACGCAGGATATTCGCGTGACAATTCCCGAAGGTTTTTCATCAGCCGATATGGAAAGGCGTTTTATTGCAGCAGGCTTGCAAGTGAAGCAGGGCGAGTTTGTTGCATTTGTAGATATGACAATTAAGGACGCACGTAATAAATTTGATTATCCGTTTTTATTACAGCTTTCGCCAAGTCAAAATTTAGAAGGTTATTTATTCCCTGACACATACGATTTTGCGCCCGATGCGACAGTTACACGAATGGTCGCAAAGATGCTGGAGAATTTTCAAGATAAAGCAATACCCGCAATTAGCCAAAATGCTAATCTTAACGATATTGTCACTCTGGCATCTATTCTCGAAAAAGAGGTGCAAACGTACGAAGATATGCGTGCTGTTTCCGGGGTGCTCAACAATCGTCTGAAAGCCGGCATGCCTCTGCAGGTTGATGCGTCGTTAGCATATATCACTGGTAAGAAAACTGGGGAGATAACGGACAAGGATAAGAAGATTGATTCGCCATATAATACATATGTGCATAAGGGTTTACCGCCGGGCCCAATCACGAATCCTGGTCTAAAAAGCATTCAAGCGGCGCAGAATCCGCAAAAAAACGATTATTGGTACTATCTTTCCACTTCCGACGGCAGAACGATTTTTTCAAAAACATTAGAGGAGCATAACGCGAATAAGGCGAAGTATTTGAGGTAGGTGCATGTCATTGACACGATTTGGTCTTTGCTATACTATGTACACATATAGCCGCAGACAAGGGGCGAGCGTGTTTACACGCGATAAGACCTCTCGAGGCAACGAATCAAATACCTTATGGCTTCGCATTTAACGCAAGGTCATTGGCGACGAGGTGTTTGTGTTGAACCTTGGAACGTGAAGCTTTGCTTTTTACGTTCTCGGCGGCTTAATAAGCCGTTTTTATTTTTACTTTCTAGCTTTGCTAGAAAGTAAAAATATCCTGAGCGAGCTTGCGAGTCGAAGGATTACCTTTTTGGATACCTCGCAGTTTGCTCTATAAATGTAAATATATGGCAGTATCACGCAAAAAAAAAGAAGAATCGCTTACAAAATTTGTCGACTCTTTAAAAAAAAGTAAAATTGTTGTTTTTGTTAATTTTCAAGGTATGAACGTCAAAGACGTTTCAGAGCTGCGAAATCAGATTCGCCAAAACGGTGGCGCAATGCAGGTGGTGAAGAAAACTCTCATCAAGCGCGCGTCTCAAGAAAAAGGAATCACTGTTGATACGGCAATGCTTGGAGGAGAGATCGCCGCAGTGTTCGGGTATGATGACGAGGTTGGTGTAGTAAAAACCCTCGATGCCGCAGCAAAGGGCAAAGAGCGCCCGGAATTCCGCGGGGGAATTATGGGTATGGAAGCGCTAAATGCCGTAATGGTAAAACAACTTGCATCTATTCCTTCACGCATCCAGTTGCTATCGCAATTTGTTGGCGGAATCAACGCGCCAGTTTCGGGATTTGTACAGGTGTTGAGTGGCAACTTGCGAAATTTTGTGCAGGTTATGCACGCGATACATGAGAAAAAATCATAATATTAATTATTCAGTTTTAGCAGCTTTATTATAAGACGCTAAAAACTTGTAAAATAATATGTCAGACGAAATGGAAGTAGAAGTTCCCGCAAAGTTCAAGGACTTCGTAGAGACAGTAGAGAAAATGAGTGTACTAGAGCTCGCGGAGCTTGTCAAAGTTCTGGAGAAGAAATTTGGTGTATCTTCGGCAGCGCCAATGATGATGGGTGGTGCCGCACCAGCCGCAGCAGCAGAGGCGGTGGAAGAGAAAACATCATTTAATGTTGAATTAAAGGAAGCTGGCAGTAACAAGATTGGTGTGATTAAGGCGGTGCGTGAGCTTACCCAACTTGGCTTGAAAGAAGCAAAGGACCTGGTTGATGGCGCTCCTCAGACAGTAAAGACCGATGTGCCTAAAGAAGAGGCAGAGGCAATGAAGAAAAAACTTGAAGAGGCGGGCGCAAAGGTAGAGCTTAAGTAATATATAAACGTCAACGCCCCCGCAACCGCGGGGGCGTTGACGTTTATATGCTTTCCGCTATAAGCTATAATATACACTTGTATGCCCGAAGAAATTTTAGAAAAACTGTTTGACTCAGCTGTGAAGGTACGCTTGCTTAAACTTTTCATGCGCAATGAAAATTCGGTATTTACGTTAAATGAAATAAAAGATCGTATTCAGCTTGAGGGGCCGGGCGTGCATCACGCATTGGATAATTTACGCGAGATTGGTTTTTTGCATGTCGTCGCTCGTAAGAAGAAAAATGCCAAATCGGTTGTGAAAACGACCGGAAAAGGTAAAAAAGGAAAGAAAATTAAAATAGAGATTACGTCAAGAGAAAAATTTTTTTCGCTTAATCCGTCTTTCGTTTTTTATAACGAATTGCGTAATTTAGTGCTTAAATCTTCTCCTGCTTCTAAAAAGCGGATTGCGGAGAGGATTAAGCGGCTGGGTCGCGTAAAGATGGCGGTGCTTTCAGGTATTTTTCTTAAGCCGGAACGTGAAAATCTGCATACCGATATATTTATTGTCGGAGATGACATGAGCGAAAAAAAAGTTGCTAATTTTATCCGCGCCCTGGAAGCGGATGTCGGCACAGAGTTGCTTTATTCAGTGCTTTCAAGCGACGAATACTTTTATCGCACGAAAATGTTTGATCGTTTTCTGCTGGATATTTTTGAAAATCCTCACGAGAAGATTATTAATAGGTTTAAGGAACAAGTGTAGCGAGACTTGAATCATGAATAGTGAATTATGAATCATGAACGACTAGTTTCGACATTCATCATTCAGTATTCGTGATTCTGTATTCATAGTTTGCGCGGGCATTTAGCTCAGTGGTAGAGCGCTTCGTTCACATCGAAGAGGTCGCAGGTTCGATACCTGCAATGCCCACCAAGATCTGACTTTCGGAAAATTGACCGACTTTTTCGTTGGCGGCACGGAGTGCCGCCCAAGCATTTCCCCCCGACAAATCCTCTCCGCTCGGCGCGGTGAGCCGCGCCTCGCGGTTGGCCAAGACGAGGTTCGAGCCAAAGATTTCTTTGGCGGCAACCTTTTTCGCAAAAAGGTTGCTCTCCCGTGCGATTTCAGGCAGGTTTCCTGCCTCTTTTATCCATTCCGCCATAGGTTCGAGCCAGCCAGTCCGCTTTTGTTCAATCCGCGCCATTTGTTCCTCCAGCGACTTCTTTTCGGAAAGTAGTTTTGCTTTTTCGGTGCGGTAAATTTCGCGTTCAATATCCTGTTCCAAGTAGCCATCGAGAAGTCGCTGGAGCTTAGTTTGTATGGCGCGGATTCTCTCTTGGCTTTCCTGAACAAAAGCGGTGGAGGATTGGGCGGCTTCTGATTTTTCTTTTTCTAACATTTTCTGCATTTCCGCCGCCCAATTCGGTCTCAAAGAAAATTTTTGAATAAGAGATGATAACTGGCGATCCAGTTCCTCTTGGCGAATACAAGGTTCGGGACACTTCAATTTTGATTTCTTGGTGCAGTGGTAATAGACATACTCGTGGACATTGCCGTTCTTTTGCTTTTTCACCTTGTATTCGCCAGTTATCATCATTCCGCATGAGGCGCAGGAAAGAAGTCCACAAAACGCTTGCGGTTCATTTTTCTGCTTGTGGTGCGGTCTACCTCTTTGCTTCAAAATTTCCTGCGCCTTGTCAAAAATTTTCTTTGAGACGACTGGCTGGTGCTTACCCTCGTGAATTTCGCCGCCATAGCGAAAATGGCCGTAGTAGAACGGATTGGAAAGGATAAAAGTAATTCTGTCTCGGTGGAGTCGCTTGCCGTTCCGAGAATGGATACCGGATTGCGCCAAAAAGTTTGAAATGTCTTCAAGTCTGCTTCCATTCTTGGCGTACAGCTCAAATGCCTTGCGAATGAGTGAGGCGCGTTTCTTGTCCACGACCACAGTTTTTGTCCGCACATCGTTGATATATCCGATTGGCGCAAGGCAGGGATACTCTCCGCGCCTCACTTTTTGACGCAATCCTCGTTTGGTATTCTCGGCAAGCGAATCCACATAGTATTTGCTTTGCCCAAAGGCGATATTGAGCATGAACTTTCCTTGCGAGGTATTTTCGCACCAAAATTGCGGAAATTTCAGGTCCGCAAGTCCACCGCCGTCAAGCAGGTAGATAATCTTTCCACCGTCAACAGAATTGCGCGCCAATCTGTCGGGGTGCCAAGCAAGAATTCCGTTTGCATCGCCGTTTTCAATGCGCGAAATCATCTTGTTGAAAATGGGACGACCGGTAACTTTGGCAGATTGCTTTTCGATAAACTCCTCGGCGATATGCAAACTCTCTTGCTTGGCAAAGGCGCGCAATTCTGTGATCTGCGCTTCAATAGATAAAACCTGCTTGTCCTCCACATCGGTGGACTTGCGGGCGTAGAGAAAAAATTTGTTATTGTTCATGCTCATACAATTATTGGGCAAAGCAAATCCGAGACAGAATTAAAATCGCACGGGAGGCGAACCTCGTCTTGGCCAACCGCGAGGCGCGGCTCACCGCGCCGAGCAGAGAGGATTTGTCGGGGGGAAATGCTTGGGCGGCACTCCGTGCCGCCCAACGAAAAAATCGGTCAATTTTCCGAAAGTCAGATCTTGGTGTGTCTTTACAGTTTGGCTCGATTCCAGCATCGTCCACTCGACTCGTTCTTCGCTTCGCTCATCATTCGCTCGTGGCAAGCCACCAAAACAAAACCATTCCGCGTAGTTGCGGAATGGTTTTGTTTTAGACAGCACGTCGCGCTAACTCTATTGCGCGGTATTTTAATATGTGGTAAAAAATAGTTGTTCTTAAACAAACGTACGACAATATAAAGAGGAGGAAGCCAATGGTTCGCGAAATTCATGGCCCGCACATTCATGTAGAACGTCATCCAGAAGGAGGATATGTGATCAATAAAAAAGCTTTGTCCATTCTGTTTTTTTTGTTATTCCTAATAGCGAGTTTGTTGTTTTTGTCCTTTTATTTTGTTTATGATTCACGTTCTCAATTAAGCCGATCTTTATCAGCGCAAGCGTTGCTCCAGCGAGACAGCGATATACTCACAAAAGTAAATTTTGATTTGCAGGATCGGTTGGCTTATGCAGAATATGAAATTTTCGACATGCGCCTAGAGGTTAATTCGCTAGCAGCTCAATATTTACCAAGTCTGATTATTGGCACTCTAACTGCCCGGGAAACATTCTCTGGATTTGTCGTTGCGATTAACCAAGGAGAATATAAAGTTGCATATCGTTTAACCGATTCCGAGTATAGAACGTCATGTTCTGAGGAGCAATTTATTGACGCTATCAAAACATCTCGCACCGTCTTTCCTTTAATGAAGTTTGAGGGCGAGATTATTAGACCAGATCTGCAAGCGGCGATTGTAAGATATAATATTTCGCAAAATGGAAATATTTTTCAAGTCGATGCGGCGCTGATATTAGATAACGATCACTGGGCTGTGCCTGTTGGTACGGAAGATTGTGGCGCTGTAGACAGCGATTTGGGCTCCATACTAGGCATAGAAGGTATAAATTAACTTATTCAACCCCATATATTATATATGGGGTTTTATTATGTTTGTGTGGATAACTATGGTTGCATGTATAAGTGTAGTGGTATAAAATGGGAGATAGATATTAAGGAGCGCCTTGTTCGGCGACCCTTATGTTCGCTAAAGCCATTATCTTCTATGTTCATCGGTGAATACGCGCATACAGTTGATGATAAAAAACGTTTGGCGATCCCAGCGAAGTTTAGGGCGGAGCTCGGCAAGAAGGCGGTCATTACGCGTGGTTTAGATAACTGTTTATTCATATATCCGCAAAAGGAATGGAATACCTTGGCGCAGAAGCTTGGCAAATTACCATTTGGGCAAAGTGATACTCGTGGTTTTTTACGTTTGATGCTTGCCGGCGCGATGCAGGCGGACATCGATGGGCTGGGGCGTATTTTGGTGCCCGATTATCTGAAGCAATACGCGGAGCTAGATAAGCAGGTGGTCGTGACTGGTTTATATAATCATTTGGAAATTTGGGATGAAAAGAAATGGGCGGAATACAAGGAGAGGACAGAAAAAGAGGTGGGGAATATCGCGGAGAGATTGGGAGGGTTGGGAGTTTAGAGCAACAAACTAATTTCGAATTTCAAGATATAATTTTTCCGCCTGAGGCGAATCAGCCTCAGGCTGAGAATAAAATTAGAATTATTTAATTTATAAACCCTAACCCATTTTCATTATTCAAGATTTATAGATAGTTTTTCTAATTTCAGTCATTCAAAATTCGAAATTATAAATTCAAAATTGGTAACAAAAGCTAGTGCTTAGAATTTGTTTTATGGAACACATACCAGTTTTGTTGAATGAAGTAATAAAGTTATTGAATCCGCGTGAAGGCGATAACGCAATCGATTGCACTGCGGGCGGAGGAGGGCATGCGATAGCTCTCGCTGAAAAAATTGGCGAGAAAGGAAAAATTCTTGCGATTGATTGGGACGCCGAAAGCCTTAAACAGCTTGAAGCGAAAATACGATCGGCGCACGCAGAAATTGCAGATAGATTTGTTTTTTCACATGGAAATTTTGCTGATATCGAGGAGCTGGTATCACGCTCGGGATTTCCAAAAGCAGACTGCATACTTTTTGACTTAGGATTTTCCAGCATGCAGATTGAGGGAGAAGGCAGGGGATTAAGTTTTCAGAAAGATGAGCCGCTTGATATGCGGCTTGATAGAAATGACTCATCGCTTATGACAGCCGCAGATATTCTGGCGCGATACAGCGCGGAGGATTTAGAAAAAGTTTTCCGCGAATATGGCGAAGAAAGATACGCCAGGAAAATTGCTAGGCACATTGTTGATACGCGCAAAATGCGTCCTATTCTGACAACGAAAGATTTGGTTGATAGAATCGCAGAAACCATGCCGGAGCGCAAAGAAAAAGTCGTACGGCCCAAGATAGGTAAGATTCATTTTGCCACCAGAGTTTTTCAGGCATTACGCATTGAAGTGAATCATGAATTGCAAAATCTAGAGCAAGGGCTTGATGGGGCATTGAATGTTTGTAGCAACGGGGCACGTATCGCAGCAATTTCATTTCATTCTCTGGAGGACAGAATTGTAAAAAATAAGTTTCGAGATTGGGCCAAAGAGGGAAGATGTGGAATTATTACAAAAAAACCGCTCGTTCCAAGTTTGCAGGAGCGCATTGTAAATCCGCGGTCGCGAAGCGCAAAACTTAGAGTATGCGAGGTAATCTAAATTAAATATTTAATAAATAAAATTCATAGCTCATAATACAGCCGTAGCTGTATTACGCGCGATGAATTAGTAACATCGCTTTGCGATGCAAATTCTATCACATGACAGCAGCAGAGAAACAATTGCACAGCCAATTTTCTTTTCACAGAAGATTATCCGCCGGTGATTTTTTGACGCGGTCTCATAAAATCATACTTATTGGAATAGTGTTTTTTATCGCAGGGTATGTTTTTCTTATTAATAACACTTTGGGCGGACGATATGTATTGAAAGATCTTGCGCAACAAACAACAAAGCTGGAACAGCAGCAGAATGAGCTACGAAGGAACCTTGATATTATTAGTTCTCTCGAGGCAATTAATGTGGCAGGAAGCAGCGCGGGGTTTACCGATGTTACTTTAGTAAAATATTTGCAACTTGCGGGCGCTAGCGCGCAGAAGCAGAAGCTAGCAGCACAAAGATAATTTTGAATTAAAATAGGATCGTCCCGTATACAGCTCGGCTGTATACGGGACGATGAATTTGTAACATCGCCTTGCCGTGGTGACAAATTCTATCACATGAACCTAAAGCTTTCCACGCACTGGAGAATTTATTTTCTTTTTGGGCTATTTGTTGTAGCCGGCAGCGGTATTGCTGTTCGGCTTTTTTATCTCCAGGTTGTGCATAATACTTATTATGCTGCTTTAGCGCAGGGCCAACATGCTTCTTTTAACGAGAAAGCCCCAGAGAGAGGGCGAATCTATTTACAAGATCTTCTTGCGACGAGCCCGCCGAACTCGCTTGCTGATAAAAAAAATTTACCATATTTTTACGCGGCAATAAATGAAAACAAACCGATGGTGTACGCTTCTCCTAACATGATTACAAACGATGGTGATGTCGCGGAGATATTAGCGCCCATACTTGGCTTAGAACGAAATGCGTTGCAGCAAAAGCTATCAGATAGCAGCGGTTCGTATTTGCCGCTCGCGCGTCAAGTGAGCGATGAAATTGCTCAACGGGTGAGAGAAGAAAATATCAGAGGAATATTTGTTACAATCGAACCCGTGCGCAGATACCCCGGAGGACAACTTGCTTCTCATGTGCTTGGATTTCTTGGATATAAGGGCGACCAGCGCGTGGGTCAGTATGGCATAGAAGGTTATTATGACGGGCAACTTCGCGGATCGCAAGGCGCTTTTAAAAACGAACAGGGTTCGGATATAGAGTTGACTATAGATTATAACATTCAATATTTTGTGGAGAAAAAATTACATGAAGTAATTAGCAAATGGAGTGCTGATGCGGGAAGTGTTATTATAATGGATCCTAAGACCGGCGAGATAAAAGCCATGGCGGGCGTGCCTGCATTTGACCTTAATACATATAGTCAGGTTGACAGCTTGGATATATATTTAAATCAAGCAACACAAAAAGTTTATGAGCCGGGATCAATTATGAAACCGCTCACAATGGCAGCGGCTATTGACGCTGGCGCCATTAAGGCAAGCACAACATACACTGACACGGGAGAAATAAAAACGGGCGGTTATACGATCCGTAATTTTGATAATAAGAATCACGGCGTGCAAACAATGACTCAAGTGCTTGAAAAATCACTCAATACTGGCGCGGTTTTTGCTTCTCAGCAACTGGGTAAGGATCTATTTCGTAAATATTTGCTCGCGTTTGGATTAAATGAGAAGACAGGCATTGACCTGCCGGGAGAGTTGCCCGGGCATTTGGGCGATGTGATTACAACTGACCGTGATATTAATTTTGCGACAGCATCATTTGGGCAAGGTATCGCAATGTCACCCATGAATTTTCTAACAGCGTTTTCTTCGCTGGCAAATAACGGTGGAATAATGAAGCCGCATGTGGTTAAAGCAATACACCGCGCAGACGGAACGATAGAAGAAATTAAACCCGAGAAGCTCGGCACTCCGATATCTGCTCGCACTGCCCAAGAGGTTACGGGAATGCTTGTGAGTGTTGCGGAAAACGGATACGACAAAAAGGCGAACGTACCAGGCTATAAAATAGCGGCAAAAACAGGCACCGCGCAAATCCCGAATGAGAATGCTCCCGGCTATTCAGATAAAAGATTTCATTCCTTCGCAGGGTATGCTCCGGCTGATAAACCCGCTTTTGTTGCCATTATTACGATGAAAAATCCTAAAGGAATAAATTTTGCGTCGGATTCACTGGCGCCGGTGTTCAAGGATATTGCATCGTATATCCTTCACTATTATCAGGTACCGAGTAACTAACAACAATATCTCAAATCGCAAATCTTAAATCTCAAAGCTACAACTCAAATCTTAAAACTACGAACTACGGTATTTTTCCGCCAGAGGCGGATCAGCCTCGGGCTGAAGCTTTACGATTTAGATTTGAGATTTGCCATTTGAGATTTGAGATAGTAAAATTTCAAACAGTAATTTTACTATTCCGTGTTTCTAATAATATGCATATCCTCTTATCATTATTGCTTAAAAAATATCAGCCAAAATTGGTTGTGGTTTTTGGTCGTCAGGCACGCGAAGAGGCGCGCGCGATGACCGCAACGGTTTTGAGAAAAAAATATGTTGTTGCCGAAGCGGCGGCGGAAGATGTAGAGAATGCGATATGGCATGAGTTTGGCGAAGGGTTTCTGAGAGCTATCGGTGCGTTGATCATTACGCGTAAAAAAGTATTTCCGGAAGTCCTTGTTATTTCTTGCGAGCCCAATGGCCAGCACTACCAGAATCTTAAAAATATACTGGGCGTATATGCGGTTGTAATTACACCTATTGGCGATATACCCTCTTTCGTTGACGATTTTGCCGGAGAGGGAAGTGTAAAAATATATTTGGAAGAACTGAAAACATTGCCAGCATGGACATTTTTGGTATTAAATTATGATGACGAAACAGTTCGTTCGTTTGACGATAAAACAAATATCAAAAGATATACTTACGGCATGAGTGAAAGAGCTGACATTAGCGCTCAAGAAACGCGCTATCATTTGTACGGCGAAAATAATGAAGAGCGTGCCGAGATAATAGGCGGTATGCACGCTAAGGTGCGCATGGAAGGATCTATTGTCCCATTTCGAATTCCTGGCGCTTTTGGCCGTAGGCATATTTACGGCGCGCTTGCGGCTATCGGGATAGCTTCGCGCTTTGATATGAATATAGTAGAGGCGATAGGGGCGATGAATAATTATAAAGCACCCATGGGCACGGGAGCGTTACAGCACGGTATTAAAGGAAGCGTTCTGTTAGACGCTAGTACGCACGCGACACCATTTTTTGTACGAGAGTTGATGGATATATCAGCTTCTTTAAAAAATGATCGAGATGATTTACGCGTCGTTGTTGCCTTAAGCGATCTTGTGCATTTCGGAAAAGGAGAAGAGCGTATCAAAGTTCACGAGGCCATGGGCGAATATGTAGGCAAGGTTGCAAGCAAGGTTTATTTAGTCGGCGAGCAAGTGCGTTTTGCGGAACAAGTGATTAGCGATTTAATTGGCACGGACAAGGTCCATCGCTTTGAAAATTCACAGGAAGCCGCGCGCGATATTCAGCCGGCTATAAGAACAGGGGACTTGGTTATAGTTATGGGTTCGCCAGAATCGCGCATGGAGACAATAGTGGAGGAGCTAACAGAGGTTGCGCCATATTTTTCATAACCTTGAAATAATTGGTATTTTCTGGCAGAATAGCAATCAGCTCGCTTTTTTGCTTGCTCTGCCGAAGCTCTGATGGATAATCAGAGCGAAGGAGAGGCGCCTTCGTCTAGTCTGGTCCAGGACGCATGGTTCTCATCCATGTAACATGGGTTCGAATCCCGTAGGCGCTACTAAAATAATATGGTGTTTTTCCTTTAATTTAAGTAGCGCATACGGGATTCGAACCCATCGAAGGGGGTCGGGGAAACATTTGTTTCCCCGTGGCGGAAACAATCCCGCAGTGGCGGGATGTTAGAACCGAGGGGTTCTAAGGTGAGCCGATGTTGTATCGGCTCACCGGGGGCTAATCCCGTAGGCGCTACTAAAAAGGTTAGCCGATGCGTGTACCGGCTAACCGGGGCCAATATCGTAGGCATTACTGATTATGGCTACTATTAAAAAATATCAATTTGCGGTCATTGCCACCGATGTGGTGATATTTACGATTCAGAATAACGAGCTGAAAGTTTTATTAATTAAGATGAAGAAGTCGCCATTTACTGGCCGCTGGGCTGCGCCAGGTGGGCTTGTTGGTCCAAACGAATCAGTGGATGAATCGGCGGCGAGGCATCTTGTTGAAAAAACAGGATTAAAAAATGTGTATATGGAGCAGCTATACACATTCGGTAAAGTAAATCGTGATCCGTTCGGTCGCGTGGTTTCCGTTGCTTATTCCGCGCTTATTCCGCCCGATGCCAAAGTGAAAATCTTTACAACAGCGGAATATCAGGACATCGCGTGGTTCCCCGCGAGACATTTACCAGCTATAGCATACGACCACAAAGAGATTATCTCTTATGCAATAGAACGTTTAAAGTCTAAGCTTGAATATACAAATATTGTCTATAGCTTGATGCCAAGAGAGTTTACGCTCGGTGAACTGCAAGACGTTTACGAGTTAATTTTAGGCAGAAAGCTTGATAAACGTAATTTTCGCAGAAAAATTGCATCAGCTAGGATGATAAGAGAGCTTGCTAAAAAACGAGAAGGAGAGGCAAATCGTCCCGCGGCTCTTTATATTTTCACTAGTCACAAGCCACAGAAGGTAGAAATGATTTAACTTGTTAATTCCGACCAGCTTACTGGTCGGAGGTTCATTAATACTTATAGCACGAGTTGACCGCAGCGCGTAAAAAATGATATACAACACGAATACTTCGAATGAATAATCAACCAGCAAGGGAGGGTTGAAATGACGGATAAGAAAGCAACGAACGATTCAGAAAATTTGCATGTGGATAATCATAGCGCGATTCATCTTGCGTCAGTTACGTGGGAGGAAATGGTTAGGATAGTGCGTCGTAACCTTCCCAGCCATCGTCAGGTTCCTCTTGATCTTAAAGATTTTCCTACCGCGAAGGAAGCGGAAGAGGCAATTAAGAAAACTTCTCGTTGGAAGCTGTGGAGAAAAGATGGTAAGGATTTAATGATCACGCGATGGGTGCCAAAAGATCCAACTCAAACTATTGTAGTTATAGGTTCTGCGGCAATAATTGCTGCAAGTTTGGCTATGATGCTTAAGAACAGAAAAGTATGGGATAAAAAAATTCCTCCTCAGGGGGAAAAGAAATAATTTTAAGGGCGTCCTGCCAATACAGGGCGCCTATTCTATTGCTTCTCGCGTTCGTTTATTTCTGTATATAAAGACAGAGACAAATATTATTATAAAGATTATTATTACGCCTATAACGATAAGCGTTGAGTCAAGCGAGGGTTTTTCAAGTTTATTTTTAAGTTCGTTGCTAAATTGTTGAGGATCGGTCGTTCCTATGCCGGCAAGTAAATCCTGTTGTTGAAGATTGGTTTTTGGGGTGGAAGAACCATCGTTTATGGTTTTGTTTGAGGCGATATTTAACGAAGCTGACACATTATTTTTTTGAGCAGGCATTGTTGCCAAAGTCGCGGCAGTATTTTTTGCAAGCGGCGTGCCATTAATTGGTCCGGCGTGCCAGCCAGCTAAATCCAAATTGCGTTCCATGGTCTGTTTTGTTTTAGCATCGCCCGCGAGCCAGCCATAAGATCCGTCTATTACATCTTGTACGGCTCCCGTTGTATCTGCGAGCATCAATTTTTCTCCGTTATTACTAAGCGCGCCGCTGTAGATTTGGCCGGCGGCAATATTAGGCACGCTTTGGTCATCAGTGCGCTCGAGCAAGAAGTATCCACCAGCGGGGACTATACCCCGCAAAGTAATGCTAGGTGAACCGTCAGCGGACTGAAGGTGCCAGCCATCAATATTAACCGTATTATCGGTGGGGTTATATAACTCCATCCACTCGTCATTGGCAGAGGCAGTAGATCCGGCCCAGGCTATTTCATTTATGATGATAGTAGTCCCAGCGTGCGAGCTAGAAGTGAAAATGATATAATAGAAAATAGCTAATATTATCGAATAAGCGCTTCTGTTTGACAACCTAGATTTAATGGTATATGATAGTATCATAAAGATAGATGAAATTTGAATTGGCGCGGTATATTCATTATACGCTCTAACAGCCCTATATAAAGCTGTTTTTATTTTTCTTTAGAGTTATGTCAGACAATAAAATAACCGAATATATAATTGAGGAAAGTCCAGAGATAAGCATGGGCGAGGCACCCGGTTGGGGAGGCCGTTTTTTTCGCGCATTCCCGGCGTTTAAATCGCGCAGCTACCGCATGTATTTTGTCGGCCAACTGATTTCTCTTATTGGTACATGGCTGCAAACAGTCGCGCAAGGGTGGTTGGTGTTTCAGCTTACGCATTCTGCGTTTTGGGTAGGAACAATTACGGCTATCGGAAGCTTGCCCATCTTGATGTTGGCGTTGTTTGGGGGTGTTATCGTTGACAGATATAATAAAAAATACATTCTTCTTTTTACTCAGTCGTTCGCTATGATTTTAGCGTTTGCTCTTGGAATACTGGCATGGTTTCAAATTGTAAATATTTGGGAAGTGGCAGTGCTATCCTTCTTGCTAGGTGTTACGAGCGCAATAGATATGCCAGCGCGCCAATCATTTGTGGTTGAGATGGTAGGGAAGGAGAATTTGGCATCAGCAATCGCGCTTAATTCAGGCATATTTAACGCGGCCCGCGCAATAGGCCCGGCTGTGTCGGGCGTGTTGGTGGCGCTGGTGGGGACCGCGGGCGCATTTATTTTAAATGGCGTAAGTTATGTGGCAGTGATTATCGCGCTTTTGTTGATGCGTGTAAAAATTGAGTTGCCAAAAGTTCATCCTCATCCATTGCATGCTATCCGTGAGGGCATAACCTATGCAGGCCGTCATTCTGTTATTCGCATTCTTTTGATATTTGCCGCCGGCACATCTGTTTTTGGGTGGTCTTATACAACCGTAATGCCCGTGATAGTGGCGGATATATTTCACAAGAGCGCGCTGGAGCTAGGTTATTTTTATTCAATTTCTGGCATCGGAGCGCTTCTGGGCGCGTTTGTAGTTTCTATATTTTCAAAAAAAGCAAATCCGTTTCGTTTCATAATGTTTGGAAATACTGTTTTTAGTTGCGCGTTGATTCTTTTTAGTTTTACTAATTATATGCCGCTTGCGTTTGTATTTTTGTTTTTTGCTGGCTTCGGTCTGGTCATGCAATTTTCCATGATCAACACAACCATTCAGCATCTTGTGGAAGATCGTATTCGCGGACGGGTAATGAGCATTTACACCCTAATGTTTATTGGCTTGTCGCCAGTGGGTAGTTTTGAAATAGGTCTTGTGTCGGAGCATTTTGGAACACAGTTTGCGGTGCGAGCGGGGGCGATACTAGTGCTATGCATGGGATTTGTGCTGTTCAGCATACGCAAAAAGATTGATAGGGAATATAGGATGTATACGGGGAATAATAACTAGAATTTTGAATTTTTAGAATTTCGAAATTCAAAATTGCATACTGCGGTATTGCTCTTTCACTTTTTTAAAATCTACGCTATAAATAATTCATTGAAAATTAATTATTTTTCGTATGCGATATTATATTATATTTTCAGTTCTTGTAGTCATCGGTGTCGGGGGGCTATTGGTGGTTAGATTTTATCCTTCATCTCAGCCTAATACATCATCGCCGGTAGCGCAGGTCCCACCTTCGACTGGTTCAACTCCTTCGACGAACTCAGGGCAGGCAAGCTCCCCTCAATCTAATTCGGGGCAGGCAGGGCAAGCAGCTGCACCAGCGCAGACTGCAGCAAATACAACTAACCCTAAAGAAAAATTTATGATAGCAACAATTGAAACAGCGCGCGGCAATATCGTATTAAAACTTTATCCGGATGTTGCGCCAAAAACAGTGGCAAACTTTATAAAGCTAGCTAAGGAAGGTTTCTATGATGGCATTACTTTTCATCGAGTGATTTCTGATTTTATGATTCAAGGCGGCGATCCTTATTCTAAGACGCACGCAGGCCCAGTAGGTACTGGAGGCCCAGGATATAAATTTGAAGATGAAATAAATCCTAAGGTGCTTGGAATGTCTGATGATGCGATTGCTCAATTAGAGGCGCAAGGATATAAATACAATTTTTCTCTTGCCTCACTGCCTGTAAATGTGGGAATGTTAGCCATGGCAAACTCTGGCCCTGATACCAACGGCAGTCAATTCTTCATTGTTACTCAGCAAAATCAGCCCCATCTTAATGGCAAGCATACGGTGTTTGGAGAAGTGATAGAAGGGATGAATGTGGTGCGCGCGACCCAGCAGGACGACGTAATGAAGAAAATTACGATAAGCGAATAAATAAAATGCCCCCCGACACAATGTGTTGGAGGGCATTTGGTTAGGTGGCGTTCCAGTCAACAGTCCTCTTGTTGCATGGGACAAGCCCATCGCCTTCGTCGTTTACGGCAGGTATACGGCGAATTCGTCGATTTACCTGTTGTTGGATAAAATTTTGAAGCTTACTGCTTCCCCATCTACCATGTCCAAAATGACCGGTCAAACTAGGGCAGTTATTTTGCTGCCTGTGATGCCGATGTCCGTTGGATCTAGCCTCCAGTAGCTTTTCGCGTCTCGGATCGCGCATACGAGTTGGCTTGAAAGGACTCGGGAACCCTTTTACCAAAATAGCGAGTATACTCGATTCCTCCAACACTGCCTCTTGTTTGACTACGTCCATAGAGTCAATACCCCCTACCGCAAAAGTACAAAAGTACAAAAATCATTATAGCTTTGTACTAACAATCTGTCAAGCGTGCGTAGAAATACATCCTCTTGTATTTCTTGTACCAATTCAGCTGCTGGAATAAGTTTTGTTATGAAGTATTATGTTGAAGTAAAGCCAAATAGCAAGCAAAATAGCATTGAAGAAAAAGACGGCACTCTTTTAGTACGCGTCCATGCGCCTGCGCGAGAAGGCAAGGCCAACGAGGCCGTGGTTAAGCTTATAGCAAAGCATTTTCATGTAGCCCCATCGCGTGTGTCACTTATACATGGTGAAAGGGGTAGGAAAAAAGTTGTTGAAGTAGTGGTATAATGGAACAATGAGACAATGCAACAATGAAGCCATTGAGTAATGAACTTATGAAATCCTCTCCTAAAAAAGTAGCAGTGTTTGATATTGACGGCACAATCTTCCGCTCCAGCCTTATGATTGAATTGCTGGAAGAGTTTATCGAGCAAGGCGTTTTTCCTGCTAGCGCGCGGCGAATTTTCGAAGAAGAGCATCGCATGTGGCTTGAACGTCGGGGATCATACAACGATTACACAAAAAAGATTATTGAGGCATATTTTAAGCATATTAAAGGCGTAAAGCTTGATGACGCGCTAGAGGTGGCGAATCTCGTAATGCTTTTTCATAAGAATCGCGTGTATCGTTATACTCGCGATCTCGTGGAGAAGTTAAGGGATACGCACTTCTTGCTGGCTATTTCCCATTCCCCGTATCATATAGTTGAGCCATTCTGCCGCGAGTGGGGCTTTCAAAAAGTGTATGCATTCTTCTACGAAGTAAACGATAAAGGATATTTTACTGGCAGTATTGAAGATGAGGCATTGATGCGCGACAAGGGCAAGATTTTTCAAAGAGCTATTGAGAAAGAGCATTTGACATTGAAGGGTTCGGTGGGAGTTGGCGATTCGGAGTCTGACATAACGTTTTTAAAAATGGTGCAAAAGCCAATCGCATTTAATCCTAGCTCCGGACTTTATAAAGTAGCCAAGCGCAATAAGTGGGATATAATCGTGGAAAGGAAGGACGTGATGTACCGTCTTTAGAAATTTCAAAATTCAAATTACAAAGTCCAAATGGGCATTTATCATTTTACCTTTGATATTCTATATTTATGCTATAATAACCATAGTAGAATTAATCAACTTAATATCAATGGAACATTGAACAATGAAGCCATTGAGCAATGTAATTATGAAAAATTTCTCCCTCTCCACCATCGCAGGTGCTACCCTAGGATTACTATTAGTAGGATATACAGTGTTAGCTTGGTCAGTGCCAACATCTCCCGCTCCGGGGGGTAATATGCCATCTCCGTTAAATACAGGAATATCAGATCAAACTAAAGCAGGCGGAACATTAACATTACAAGGAGATTTAGTATCAAAAAATACAACTATCAAAGGAGATGACATGGTTCTTGGAGCTGGAGCGGGACAAGGAATAACAACAGACGGAGACCTTAAAGTAACAAACTCTTCCGGTCAAGAAAAAGTAGGTTTACATGCCGGAGATATAGGGAATTGGTTTCTAAAACTTTTTGATTCAAGCGGCAATTCACAAATCGCCTTTAATCCACAAGATAAAAAAATTCAGGCAGGCACTGTTACTATAAATGGCGATGGGACTATTTCGCCCAACCTCAACGCCAATAAACTTCAAGATCTTCAAGCCGCCGACTTGATGGCGGCGGGAGGAGGGGTAATGTCCCCGGCAGATTATTATAAATATATTTATGTTTATTTTTCAAAAAATTCGCACGATGGAAATTTGGGCGGTTTGACCGGCGCAAATACTATCTGTGCTAATGAAAAAACAGATGGCGTGCCGAGCGGCCTTACCTATAAAGCTTATTTATGCGACACTTCTGCATGCCAAAAACCAATAGCCACAACAAATACCATAGTAATAGGGGCCCCAAGGGGAATCGGACTTGGATATTATAAAATTATCAATATATTGAAAACTCCCGATGCTCTAAGCGCGTCAACCGGCTCATGGGACGAACTAAAATACGGTCTTTCAGGCATAGGAAGCTCTAGTGCTCCGTTTGCGTCCCTCGGGCAATTTTTAGTCGAAACGTCGCCGATAACTTATTGGACCGGAATTGGCTCTCCAGCATTATTTTATACAAACGTGGCGCCGTTGGGGGTTTATGACCTTAAAATGCCTAGTAGTTATAATTGCAATTCATGGACCGGTGCTAACCAAGATGGTTATTTTGGTAACGGTAGTGAGGTGTTTACGGCTCAAAATTGGGTCACTACTAACAGTCGGCAAGGATGTAATGTGGAGAGGTTCTTGCTTTGTTTTGCTCAATAAAATTTTACGCTTCAATGGCTAATTCGTTTATTCGCTAGAGATTCGTTATTCGTTGATTAAATTCATGCTTGACATTCGTTTCATTCGTGAAAATCCAGATATTGTAAAAAAAGCTGTTCAGAATAAGAACAGCGATGTTGATATTGATAAATTGCTTGAGGTTGATGAAAAGCGTCGAAAATTTATTGGGCAAGTAGATGATTTTCGCGCCAAGCAAAATCTTGTTTCAGATCAAATCGCTCAAGAAAAAGATGAAAATATCCGCTCGGAAAAAATAGAAGAGATGCAGCATTTAAAGCGCGATTTACACGACGTAGAGGGGCATTTAGCAGAAATTGAACTGGAGTTTAAAAGCATGATGATGGAAGTGCCAAACATTCCTTTTGATGATGTGCCAGTCGGGCGCGACGAGAGCTTTAATGAAGTATTGCGCGAAGTAGGAGATAGACCTAAATTTTCTTTTGAACCCAAAGATTACATGACCCTGGCGCAAACGCATGACTGGATAGATGTGGAGCGCGCTTCAAAAATAGCTGGCACAAGGTTCTCGTATCTTCGCCGCGACTTACCATTACTTGAGTTTGCCATAGTCACTTACACCATGAATAAGCTTGCAGAGCACGGATTTATTCCATGCCTGCCGCCGGTGTTTATTAAGCCGGAGTACATGGACGCGATGGGTTTTTTGCACGGCGCGACTAAAGATGATGTATATTTCTTGGAGCAAGATCAAATGTATTTAGTGGGTACGTCTGAGCAATCAATCGGGCCAATGCACGCGGGCGAAACATTGCCGCGTGAATATTTGCCGCTTCGCTATGCCGGATTTTCCACTTGTTTCCGCAGAGAAGCGGGATCGTATGGTAAAGACACCAAGGGCATCTTGCGCGTACACCAATTCGATAAAGTAGAAATGATCAGTTTTTCCGCGCCGGAAAAATCACGCGAGGAGCATAAGTTTCTTTTGAGTTTGAATGAAGCAATGATGCAAGAGCTTGGATTGCCATATCGCGTAATTCATATCTGTACCGGCGACCTAGGCCTTTCTAAAGCTGAACAGTTTGATATTGAAACATGGATTCCAAGCGAGGGCAGATACCGCGAAACACATTCGGCAAGCAACACAACTGATTTTCAGGCGCGCCGCCTCGGCATAAAAACAAAAAACGAAGAAGGGGATACGGTGCTCGTGCACATGCTTAATGACACGGCATTTGCCATCGGCCGCATTCTTATTGCTATTATAGAAAACTTTCAACAGGAAGACGGGAGTGTGCGCATTCCCGATGCTTTGGTGCCTTATTTTGGGGCGGAGGTGATGCCGAAGAGTAAATAGTAAGGTAAATATCGTTCGTGTTTGTCATCTCGAACGCCCTGCAGCAGCGGGGCGGAGAGATCTCTCGTCGTTGCTACGACTTCGAGATGACAAACTATTTTTGAGACGTTATTTCGACTCACAATTTGACTTTTTTCATGCACCTAACGTTTTTCCAGCGTAAAAAGCGCAACCATTTTATTGGCGAAGAAAAAGAGAAAGGGTTTAAATCGCACACCTTTTCCATTTTGCCAAAGCCCTCATTTTCCCATGCCGTTGGTATGGGCGTCTTTTTATTGCTTACCATTGGTGGATTCGCAATCTATGCGCTATTTTTTTCCAAATGGGCGCGCATTACAACAATCAGTGTTAACGGCTCGCAATTTGTCGAAAGCGAGCAGGTTTTGCAAATAGCGCAAAATGCGGCGAATGGTAAAAAGTTTTTAGTATTGCCGCTTAATTCGTACGCGATGTTTCCTGCAGCATCGATAATTCAGGCCGAGGAAAAAGCATTTCCGCGACTTGCTTCAGTTTCGGTATCGCGATCATTTCCACATATCGCTACAATTACAGTTAAGGAGCGGCAAATCGCGGGAATATGGTGCGTCGACCAGCAAGTCGGCTGCGCGTTTATAGACTCCGAGGGAGTTATTTTTGAATCCGCGCCATCGTCAACGCAAGGCATGCTTTTCTTTTTAGTTGAAGACGGCCGAGCGGCAACGGTGCCAGATTTAGGAACACAGGTGCTGGACGCAAAAATGTATGTTTTTTTGCAGGATTTGAGAGGGAGCTTAAGCCAAGCAAAAATTATACCCGCGCGTATCAGAATAAAAAGCAACGAGGAAGTTGATATTACGTTCAATGGCTCTTCGCAAAGCACGTGGGACGCGTATTTTTCCACACAGGAAAGTCCGCAGTACCAGGCGCGGGTATTAGCGCGCATTTTGTCGGAAGAGGTCGGCGATAAACAGATTCCGCTACTCTCATATATTGATATGCGCGTGAAGAATAAAGTATTTTATAAATTCAAAGACCAAGAGCCGGTAGCGCCAGTCACTCAACCCTAGCAAAAAGCCCCGCTTGGCGGGGCTTTTTGCACTATTCGATGTGATAAACAAATATAGAATATCCAATTACTGTTACTGGCTTATATGCATCGAGCCATTTGTAGAATGTTGTAGATTCTTTCCAGCCCTTGGCTGGTACGGCCCTGCCTTGCTGAAGGAATGTGGCGGATACTGCTATCCAACCTTTCTGCGGACCAAGACTGGCGTTCATTTGCTCGTAATGATTGCCCAAGTAGTAAGTTGGGCTGCTGCCGCCAAAATAATCAACCTTTATTTTATTGATATTATTTTGTTCTACGAATTCAGCTAGTCGTTTGAGGTTTTGTCCCCAATCAAGGTTTGAATCAGTTACATATTTATAGCCATTCGCGGGCCCGCCGGCAATTTCATTAAAATATGCAAGGTAATGTGGCGCGACGGCAATGCTCGTCATTCCATACCAGAAAAGCAATACAGCAATTAAGAACACGCGGAACCATTTTTTAATATACGCGGCAACTGTTTGTGCCACAGCGGCAAGAGGATGAGTTGGCACGATCGTTATTGGCTCGTGAATCCAACGATGAATCTGTCCTGCCACAAGAATTATAATGAATGGAAATGTTGGAATGATGTGACGGACGCCGATGTTGAGGTTGCCTGTCATACTGGTCATCCAGTAAAGCAAGATGAACAACACCATAATGAACTCGGTGAAGTTATTATACATGAACTCTTTAAGCATTGTCCAACAGCCATGGATTCTCCCCTCTAAAGCATACGCGCGATTGAGAATAGTAGAATTGCGCCAAAGAGATTTAATGAAAAGAAGAACAGAAAATCCGAGTAGGATAAGAAATGCCGTAGGAATCTTAAGGAGGTAAACGACAGGGAAGTAATACCACCATGCAACATTGGCAACTTGGCCCAGGAAATACGTGGTGTTGCCGCCGCCAACGCGAAGCACTACCATTGCTAGCCCGAGAAGATACTGAGAATAAGCGCGCAGTACTGGCTTGTCGGCCATCCATACGAGCGCGTGGTTTATGTTTTGCAAGCGCGGCCCATCAAGGATTGTATTGATGTCCTGTATTTGTTTTTCCACGGGATAATTCAGTACATGGAATTGGTATACCGGATAGAGAAAAATATACGACATCACGACAATTCCGGTGAACACGGCGGCATAGCGGAGTAAGCGTTTTATTATCTGTAATGAGATAATCTCCAGGGGTGGGTCTTTGAAAATAACCCACAAAATTGTTGCGGCTATGAAGAGCGGCCACAGCAGAATGAGTGAGAATTTTGTTAGCTGTGCAATGGCAATTACAAACGAGGCAAGGAAAAAGTTTTTCCAAGTTTGGCGTTCAAGAAAATGAAGATATGCCCACGTGCCGGCAAAAAATGCTGCCGCGGCCGGAACGTCGGTTGTAACTAGACGGCCATGCGCGATGAGTTCTGGTGAAAACGCGTAAATAAATAACGTAAATAGCGCGGTTTTTTCTCCAAATAATTTTTTAGTCCAAAGAAATATGCCGATACCAAGCAAAAGCATTACAAGGATTGGCCCCATGCGTCCCCACCAAATAATCTGGTCGGGGTTATTACCAGATTCAAAAAGGAATTGTGGAGCTAAACTCCACTGGTCGTTGACATTTGTCGTCCAGCTTGGGCTTTGGTCAGGAAAATTTAAATTTAGGAAAAGAAGCGGAAGAGCGGCGATGTCTTTAATGAGTGGCGGATGCTCGGGATTGATGCGGTAGTCATGACGCGTGAGGTAACTGTACCCCGCGGTAATGTGGGGCGCTTCGTCGGTGGTGATGGAATCGCCATAACTTGCAAAAAGCGCTGCCGCAGCCATAACTGTAAGAAGGAATATTGCTATCCAATTCGAACGAGAAAAAAAGTTTGTCATGTAGTACATGATACCATATTAGCGTATTGTATAGAATCTGTCGCAATTTCAAAAGGACGGACCGACCCTCCTGCAGGAGGGTCGGTCCGTCCGGAAGGGTAGCATGTATCTGGGAGGGGGTGTGTTGCACGAATACAGAATATGTAGTATAGTGATTAATAGAAAAAATAGGGAGGCAATGTGACTAATATACTTGCAAGTGCAAGCGCTGATGCTATGGTCACAATGAGCCGTAAATTTCCCGAGGCATACGAAGGCTCGATCTGTCCGTCAGACATTGATGCGCGAGTATGCGCGCGAGTTAATTTTTTCAATACATTTGGGCATTATGAAACAGAATCTTCCGCATGGTGGGTTGTGTGGTTTTGCCAGAATCAAGGAAGCTGGGAACCGTTCTCATTTAAGCAAATCGATTCATTCTATCGTGCTAACAGAGGACTCGGTCATTTTACTCTCAACAGATTAGTTCCTGATGAATTCATCATTTTGATGGACGACGGGAAATATCGCGTCACCGAGGGATTCATTTCGGCATGCCATCGCGCATCGCCGGTATAAGCTGCAAAGCCCCGCTAAGCGGGGCTTATTCTTTTCACTGAATTCCATCAAACTCTGCGCGGCGGCAGATATGCACAGGCGCAATAATATCAAATTAGTTTCGCTCGAGATATAATATAATATGTAGATGTTTTATATTCAAGGCTCAATGAAGGGCACGTTTTATGTAACAGCGCCGTTTTATAGGCCAAATACGTAAGCCATATGATTGGCTTTATGCTCCAATACTTTCGTCAATTCATCCGACATACAGAATTTTTTCTTCCCTCGATTCTTCTAGCAATAACTGCGGCAGGATTTTTTTTGCAGCTATCGCAATTATTACTAGCAGCTTTGGTTATTGGGCTCGCTAAGCTTGTTCTAGAATCGTTCTATAAAATTCGCGAAGGCCATTTTGCGCTCGATTATGTAGCGCTGCTTGCGATGGCAACTTCACTTGCGCTATCGGAATTTTTGGCGGGCGCCATCATCGGCTTTATGTATGCTTTCGGCTCGGCTTTAGAAGATTATGGCTACGCTCAGGCGCAGAAAACATTAAAGGCATTGATTGATCAGATTCCTAAAACCTGTTTAATTAAGGGCGCAGACGAAAAAGTTGCTCCAAAGAATATTCAAGATGTGAATGATGGCGAGATTATTCTTGTGCGGAAAAATGAGCTTATCCCGCTGGACGGTTTTTTGGTTTCACATGAAGCAGTAATTAATGAAGCTAATCTTACGGGCGAGATAGAGCCGAAAGCGTATGGGAAAAATGATTTTTTAAAAAGCGGTTTTATTAATGTTGGCAATACTTTGGAAATGAAGGTGGTGGGTGACTTTGCTCACTCCACATATCAGCGCATTGTGCAAATTGTAGAGGAGAGCAAAAAACAGCCCGCAAATTTAGTGCGCCTAGCCGAAAGATTTAATGTTATCTTTACTTTAATTACATTAGTATTCGCAGGAGGCGCGCTGCTGTTTTTTAACGACTGGACGCGCGTGCTCGCCGTGCTTGTTATTGCAACTCCATGCCCATTGTTGATTGCTGCGCCCGTGAGTTTTCTTGGGGGGCTTAATAAAGGAGCGCGCAGAGAGATTATTTTTAAAAAACCGATTATTATTGAGCTGTTGCGAAGTGTGCGAACTGTGTTTTTTGATAAAACCGGTACACTCACGCTAGGAGAGCCAAAACTGCAAAAGATTATTATCCACGACAGTGCGTTAGACGAAAACATCGTCATTGAGCTTGCTTCTGCGATTGAATTTCATTCCATACACCCGCTTGCCCGATCGTTCATACAAGAAAGAGAACGACGCGAACTCAGGGCGCTTATTGCGCTAAACGTTGACGAATCAATAGGTAAAGGGATTTCAGGGGAGATTGACAATAAGAGGTATAGTTTGAAAAAATCGTCTAAATTAAACGCCGGAGGAATTACAATTGATTTTTTCTCCGACGATAATCATGCCGCCACATTTATATTTGACGACGCGCTTAAAGATGATGCCGCTGAACTTTTCTCTTATTTTCGGGATCGCGGTTATTATGTAGCCATGCTTACCGGCGATAAAAAGGAAAATGCTGACAGACTGTTTGGAAGATTTAATATACCAATTTACGCCGAGTGTTCGCCGGAAGAAAAATCTCGCATTGTTCGCGAGCACCAAGGGAGGGGGCAGAAAGTTGCGCTGGTCGGCGACGGGCTTAATGACGCGCCTGCCCTTGCGATCGCTGACGCGGGTATTGTGTTTTCTGGAACAGAAAACAGCGCCTCAATTGAAGCTGCTGATGTAGCAATTCTTTCTCATGAAGCCGGCCGTGTGAGTGAGGCGTTTGAAATAGCTCGTAGTTCGTATGGAGTCGCGTTGCAAAGCATCGTAGGAGGTATTGGGCTGTCAACTATAGGTATGGTGTTAGCGTTTTTTGGATATATACCACCAGTAACAGGCGCTATTTTGCAAGAGGTGATTGATGTTGTGGTGATAGTTAATTCTTTAAGATCAACCTATTGAACAATATAATTAACAAGAAGCAAAAGAGCAATGAAACTATGAAACAATTTAGTTGTATAGTTCATTGCTCCATTGTTCAATTGTTTCATTGCGGCGTTGCTGCGTTTGACTTATTCTCTCAAAAATACTATCATAGTTTTATTGTCCAATCGTAGTTAATAACGCGAGCGGATAGGTCGTATTATAAAAATTCCATTGAGTCAAAGTACAGTCCGATTAGGCAAATTTTAATTTGATCTAGGAATGTCTTTACTCCTCGTATAATGTTTGATCGAAACAACGGGGGCAATGGTGGCAATGGCTTTGAAAGGAGAATGATCCAGGGCAATTGGAAATGTTCTGATTGCGGAACTGAGATCACGGAACTCCCATTTGAGCCACGCGACGGTAGCTCTGTATATTGCAGAGAATGCTATCGCAACCATCGTCCTCCACGAAGAGATTTTAGATAATAAAGTCTCGCATTGATTAAAACCAGTCCCGCCTAGGCGGGACTGGTTTTGTTATAGAGTCAGAAATCGCCGGCTTTAGCTGGCGTGCGCGTGTTTTTGATGTATTTAAGTTTCTCGCAGGAGGGTCGGTCCGTCCTGCGCGCCATCCTCAACCTAAAGTTATCCACACCCTACCCATCGCAGGGGGGGGGGGGGGGATTCATGATATACTATATTCATAGGTCTGCCAGTTTATATTCTTATTCATTAAACTA